>JAWJLM010000033.1 GCA_040191315.1 Bacillaceae bacterium S4-13-56
TTCCGCGATTTGCGCGTCCATTCGATGTCCGTGCGTCAATTTGCATGATCCGTGCGTCTATTTACCTTGTCCGTGCGTCGCTTTCGGGGATTTGTGCGTCCATTCGATTTCCGATGATTCGCCTTGTCCGCACTCCCTGCGATTACTTAGAAGATTACTCGATGAAGTTTTTTCGCTGAGCTAGACAAATTCTTTAACAATTTATAAATTCTGATACTGCAAAAAAGGGCACACCCAAAATTGGATGCGCCCTTATTTAAATTGTTTGCTTGTTAGTTGTTGTGTCAGCAGATTAATCCTTTTTAATAAGTCGATTTTTTCACTTTCCGATGTTGTTGGTTCCTGGAATTTTTTTAATAATGTCCGAATCTCTTGAATCATTTCAATTTCAGGATCTTTTCTTTGTTTGGATATATACACTTTAAATTCATTTGTTGGTTCCACTAATCTCACCCTCAGACTTTGTATTTGCAGACCTTTCGATAAAATCCAAACGTTCTCCCATTGGGGGATGACTATTCCTCAACCATTTAACCCACCACAGAGGATAGAGATCTGATTGTGACTCTATTGCAAGCTTCTCATAAGTTTCAATAGCGGGCTCTAAATTGTCAGTATGTTCCACAGCATACTCGTCTGCACGCCATTCCATATGTCTAGAAACATATAAACTCCCCGGTTGCAAGATGAAAAGCAGGATAGAAGTCATCAAGATCAATATAGGTATCGTTTTTGGATGTCTTTGATTTACATTCCCTATATTTCTATTATATAAACTATAGACGTTTGCTAGAACAAAAAGGATACTTAAACTCAACAAAAGATATCCAAATACTCCCCAATAAAAATGTCCTTCAATATAATGGGCAATTTCATGATTAAGAATAAAGGTGATTCCATCAATGGAAAGATGATTTAAAGTAGTGTCCCAAAGAACAATTCTCGCATGATCTCCAATTCCAGTAACATAAGCATTATAACGATTCGTTTCATCACTTTTTTCAACCTGGAGTAACTCAGCATTTGAAATACCTGCGTCTTCAACAACATCTTCAATAGCTTCTCTGGTTGCTCCTTCCTCTATAGGAGTAAATTCCTCATATAGAGGATCAATCCAGACTGGCTGAATATAAACAAGAAAAAGAGCGAAAGGAAGTATGGTTATCCATGAAAAAAGCCACCATTTTTTAGGGAAGCGTGCTAGAGCAAATCGAAGGAGTCTAACCAAAAATATGGCCCCAATTAAAAATGCGAAAGCATCTAGACTCCATTTATAAAACCAGTTTGCCAAAGTTTCATGGGAAAGCCCATAATATTTTACCAATTCAAAATAAACCACTTGAAAAGGCAATCTAAGGAGTAAATAAAAAAGCCCAAGAATGATGGTCCATTTGCCTTCCTTCCACCAAGATAGCCCTCTATTCAAATCCTCTTCAATCTTCGTCCATAGCTTTTTATGACAAATGATCGATATAAGGAAAATCCATTCAAATGGCAATAATGCAAAATAAAAAGCATGTGAGTACGCAGCTATTCGACTAGGACCAAATGTCTCTAATGGATAAAAATAGAGAAAGTAAATACTTATGATTACCGCATATATTCCATATCCCCAGTAAAGTTTCTTCAAATTCACACCTTCTGTTCTTAAAAACTTACCATTTTTATACCTCATCTTAGTACACAAATGCTACAAGCCTTACTTTATGAGTTTCTACCAAAAACTAACAATTGTTCTCTTAATTGTACTGATCCTTTTCCAAAAAGTAAAATGTTATAGAAAAAGGACAACTCCATGATAGGAAGTTGCCCCTTTGATTAATTCATTTGTAAAAGCGCTCGGTCGTTTGCCATTTGCCTGCCTCTTAGCTTCGCGAACTTTTCCATGAGGTCCGGAATAGTTAAATTATTTTTTTCTTCCTCATTTGCTTCAAAGATTATTTCTCCATCATCCATCATGATCATTCGATTACCTAATTGGAGTGCTTGCTCCATATTATGAGTCACCATTAAAGTAGTCAAATGATATTTTTGAATGACTTGTTCTGTTATTTTAGTAATTAATTCTGCACGTGCAGGATCTAAGGCGGCTGTATGCTCATCAAGTAGTAGAATTCGAGGTTGAGTGAAGGTCGCCATTAAAAGTGATAATGCCTGCCTTTCTCCTCCAGAGAGAAGCCCTACCTTAGTCGTTAGGCGATCCTCAAGTCCCAAATCTAAAGATTGCAGATGCTCTTGAAATTCGACTCTTCTTTTCCTACCTACACCTTTTTTCAAGGAACGTTGCTGTGTACGACCCAGGGCCAATGCAAGATTTTCTTCAATCGTCATATTGGGAGCTGTTCCGGCCATTGGGTCCTGAAACACTCTTCCAATCCATTTAGATCTTTTGAACTCAGGTAACCAAGTTAAATTTTTATGATCAATGTGTATCTCCCCATCATCGGGAAAGAGAACCCCCGCAACAAGGTTGAGTAATGTTGATTTACCTGCTCCGTTACTTCCAATAATAGTGACAAAATCTCCATCATTCAGTGTTAATGATAAATTCTTTATGGCCTTTTTTTCATTTGGCGTTTCAGGATAAAAGGTTTTACGAATCTGTCTTAGTTGTAGCAATGGAATTCCTCCCTTCCCGAGCCTGGGACCTGCTTAAGCTTTTTTGCTTCAAGTAACGAGACCTCGATTGTTTTAGTCGTTCCAATGTAGAAGGAAGTACAAGTGCAACAATAACAATGATGGCCGTTATAAGTTTCATATCACTTGCACTTAAAAAGTCAATTCGTAAAGCTAGTGCAATAATAAAGCGATAAACAATTGCACCAATAACCGCAGCTAATGTAGCTTTCAATACAGTTTGAGTGCCAACTATGGCCTCTCCAATAATAACAGAAGCAAGACCAACAATAATGATCCCTATTCCCATTCCAGCATCACTAGAGCCATTATATTGAGCAATCAACCCGCCACTAATAGCTACAAGACCGTTCGAAAGACCGAGACCAACGATTGTGTAACGATCTGTATTAGCAGATAGGCTTTTCACCATACGATCATTGTCACCTGTTGCTCTTAGTGCAAGCCCCATTTCTGTTCTGAGTAACCAATCAATTGCCTTTTTCATAACCACTACAACAAGAAACATGGTAATGATGATTTGAAAAGTCTTTGGAGCATAATCTGTGATTCCAAGCCATGTAAATGGAGTCATCAATGCTTCATTAAGCCATTGCAGCCAAACCACGGGCTCAAACACTGTCGACTGATTAAATAATGGAATGTTCGGACGTCCCATTATTCTAAGATTAATAGAATAAAGAGCGATCATCATGAGAATCCCTGCTAATAATGGATTAATTTTCCCTTTCGTATGAATAAGTCCTGTAATGCATCCCGCTAGGAAACCAGCCACTCCCCCAATCACAACTGCTAGAACAGGAGACATTCCCCCGTTTACTATAAGAACAGAGCTTACAGCTGCTCCTGTAACGAAACTACCATCTACCGTTAAATCAGGAAAATCTAACACACGAAATGATAAATAGACTCCTAAAGCCATTATGGCATAAATAAGACCTGATTCTAATGCTCCATATAACGCAGTTGCCATCTCAATCACCCTTTTTCATTACTCAGTAAATTCTGCAATATCGTTCCAGCTGTCCTTCAATTCAACACCCATATTTCCAGCAGCGGTTTTATTAATTACTAGTTTTAAATTTTGAGGATAAGAAACTGGTAGTTCCGCTGTAGTTTTCTCCCCTTTAAGGATTTGTACAGCCTTTTCTCCTGCTTCGTAGCCAATGTCGTAATAGTCAAATCCGTAGGCTGCAAAACCACCACGTTCAACAGAATCTAATTCTCCGACGAAAACAGGTAATTTTTCAGCTTCCCCCACCATTAATACGGACTCTAAGGTACTAACAACAGTATTATCCGTGATGATATAAAAAGCATCCACCTTACCTAAAAGAGATTCAGTCGCTTGTTTTACCTCTGCAGAAGTGGATACAGTTGCCTCTTCTACTGAAATCCCCTTTTCATCAGCTAACTCTTTTACTCTCTCAATTTGAGCGACAGAATTTTGTTCCCCAGCATTATATACGACACCGATGGTTTCAATTCCTATTTCATTTTTCATAAAATCTATCGTATTCGGAATTGCATCTGGATGTGTGTCAGTGGTTCCCGTAATGTTAGGTCCACCTTGATCCATTGACCCCACAAGCTCTGCTCCTACTGGATCTGTTACAGATGTAAACACAATAGGTATTTCTTCGGTTGCTGCAAGTACACTTTGTGCACTAGGAGTAGAGTTAGCAAAAATCAAATCTACCCCATTCCCAATTAACTTATCGGCAATAGTAGGGTTATTCTTAGGATCTCCTTGGGCATTTTCAATACTGTACTCCACATTTAGGCCAGCATCCTCTAAAGCTTTCTGAAACCCTTCTAAAGCGGCATCCAAGGAAGGATGTTCTACAATTTGAGTTACCCCTACTGTATAAGCTTTTTCCCCTTCGCTTGAGCTTTGATTTTCAGCATTGGAATTGTTTGTGTTGTTCTCATTGGCTGAACCTGCGTCCTCCGAAGTCCCACAGCCAAACAAAACTAGTAGACCAGCTAACACAAGTACCGTTAACCATTTTTTCATAAATATGATCCCCCTCATTTCACTTTCTTACTTTTATGCTTTTATGCTTTTATGTAATAAAATATACAGAATCTTTTTGAAACGTGCAACCCTTTTATTTCAAATGGAGATAATTCCCTGTGAACAATAAAAGAGTGCGGAGAACTGGTTATTCTCCACACTCTTGTTAAAGCACTCTCTCATTCTATTGTGTTACAGAATCTCTTAAGCTTCTTCTAAGTATTTTACCTGTTGTATTTTTAGGAAGTTCATCTAAAAATTCTATTGAAGATGGTAATTTATATTTAGCTAAGCGTTCTTTACAATAATCGTGTAAATCTTGTTCGGTTAACTCAGGGTTTTTCTTAACAACATAGGCCTTAATGCATTCTCCGGTATTAGGATCTGGGGCTCCAATAACAGCCACCTCTACTACATCTTCGTGCTGATAGAGAACTTCTTCAACCTCTCGAGGATATACATTATAACCACCAATTAAAATCATATCCTTTTTTCGATCTACAATATAAAAGTATCCATCTTCATCTTTCTTTGCTAAGTCCCCTGTATAGAGCCATCCATCACGAAGGGCACTTGCTGTATCCTCTGGCAGTTTATAATACCCTTTCATCACATTTGGTCCTCTTACAATTAGCTCTCCAACTTCTTCAACAGGTACTTCATCCCCAAGTTCATCGACAACTTTATTTTCCACATGGATGATACTCGTTCCGATTGATCCCGCTTTACGAGGTCTGTCTAACGGATTAAAACATGTCACTGGCGATGCCTCGGAGAGACCATATCCTTCTGAAACTTTCACTTCAAACTTCTTCTCAAAATTTTCTAAAAGAGCAACCGGCATAGGTGCTCCTCCTGAAATACATAGACGCAACCCTTCAAGGTCTTCTTTTTTCCCATTTGGATATTGCAATAAATAATTATACATAGTTGGGACACCAGCAAAAACAGTCGGGTTTTCTTCTTTAGCTAATTTAAAAATTTCTTCAGGAGAAAACTTAGGAACTATTATTACAGTTCCGCCATTCATTAATGGTGCATTAAATGCAACAGTTAAACAAAATACATGGAACATTGGTAAGGTCGCAATAACTCGATCTTTATTTGTAATATCAAGATAATCTGCTACGTCTTGAGCATTACTATATAGGTTCTGTTGAGTAAGCATGGCTCCCTTTGGTTTCCCGGTTGTTCCAGAGGTATATAGAATAACAGCCGTGTCATCATCCTTTAATTGTGGAAAGTCATTTGTAGCAGACCCTTCTTGCACAACTTGTGAAAACGGTTTCAATTTAGGCGAAATAGACATCCCATCCCATTTAGCGTCAGGAGTTGTTTCTGCCACAATATAAGCCATAATATCTGGAAGTCCCTGTGATATCGCCTCGAATTTTGGTAAAAGGACATCTAGTGTGATGACGCCTTTCGCATCACCATTTTTCAAAATATAGGTTAACTCATCTGGAGTGTATAGTGGATTGATTGGTATAACTGTCAATCCTAAGCGTAATGCACCATATAAACCGATGACAAAGTGAGGAGTATTTCCAACCACCAATGCAACATGGTCTCCTTGCTGATACCCCATATCCTTTAAACTTGATGCAAACTTACTAATCATAATGTCTAGTTCCTGATAGCTTGTTTCTTTCCCCTGAAAAACAAGAGCCACTTTACCCCCTGATTGCTCTGCGGTTTGCGAGAGCTTAGAACTAAGATTCATTGAAACCCCTCCCTAAATTAATTGTTTCCTCCATAGACGAATAAAAATGAGTGAATCGTCATTCATTTTCATTTCGAAAATAGTCAAATTAATTATAAAATACTGAAAGTTAAGATACAAGTATTTCTTATTCAAGAAAACTTTTTGTGCTAAAGTTACAACCATGAAAAAAGCGGGGAAGTGATCCCCACTTTTTTCTAATATACTAATTCTATAAATTCTTCTTTAGTGATTTTGCCCAAATAGTGTGGAATATCTATGTTCTCCATAGCTTTTTCTATAGAAGCTTTTTCGTACTTTGAACCAACAAGCCTTTGCTCAATATCCTCTACATTTCCTACACCAAAAAAGTCCCCATAAATTTTGCAGTTCTCTATGATTCCTTTTTTAACATCTAACCTTACATCAACTGAGCCAGATGGAAAGCGGTGAGAATGCTGAATATTAAAAGATGGTGACTTGCCATAATTCCAATCCCAGTTTTGATAACGTTCCTTAGAAAGTTGGTGTATGTTCTCCCAGTCCTGCTCAGTTAGAACATATTCCTCGATATTTTCTTCTCCATCAAAAATATAACGTAAAATCATCTGCTTAAATTCTTCAATCGTTACTTTTTCTTGTAGAAACTCAGATATATTTGCAACCCTGCTTCTTATAGATTTGATTCCTTTTGACTCAATTTTTTCCGCCTTCACATTTAAGGCTGAAACCACATGTTCAATTTCTGAATCAAACATCAATGTTCCATGACTAAACATTCGACCCCCAGTCGCGAACATGGCATTCCCAGAAATCTTTCTGCCCTCTACAGTAATATCATTACGACCAGAAAGCTCGGCATTTACTCCTAATTTGTGGAGTGCTTCGACAACCGGCTTCGTAAACTTTTGAAAATCATGAAAGCTGTTCCCATCGTCCTTTGTTATAAAACTAAAATTCAAATTACCTAAATCGTGGTAAACGGCTCCTCCACCAGATAATCGGCGAACTACTTTAATTCCATTGTCTTCTACATATTTTGTATTAATTTCTTCCACCGTGTTCTGATTCTTACCAATGATAATCGATGGCTCATTAATATAGAACAATAGATATGTATCATTTATGTCTAAGTTTTTTAATGCATATTCTTCAATAGCTAAGTTAATCTGTGGGTCTGTTATTCCTTTATTATCAATAAACTTCATTTATATATGCCTCCTTACTTATTCAGATCATACGACTATTATTTTAAGGGATAGAAAAAGAACAAGCAATTTTCCTGCATTTATATTTCTCTGGAAAGTCCCTCTTCTGCAATTCGAATTTCCCCGTTAAATTCTTTACTGGCTTCTTCTAGCAGCTGTTCGTGTTCACCAAAATGCGGGAGATGGCTTAGCCATAGTTCCTCAACTTTTGCATTTTTTGCAATTTCTGCTCCCTCAGTGCTTGTCATGTGACCGGCTTGTTCTCCATTCATTCCATGATAAAAATTACAATCTGTAATAAGGAGATTAGCGTCCTTACTAAAGTCAATCCACTGATTGGAGAAGCTTGTATCAGCTGTATACACAATCGCTCCCGTTCTACTTTCAATTCTCATGCCATAACATGGTACAGGATGAAGTGTCTTTAGAAACTGAATTTCAAACGGACCTATGTTTAAAGGCTGAGTTGGATTATAGGAAATCCCTTTTGTGAACATATGATGTAATGATTCAAACTTATCTTTTTCCTCTTCATGACCATAAATAGGTAATACTCTTTCTTTATTTTGTATTTGATTTTGAACCAAAAAAGTATACTGAAGTACTCCAATATCTGCAATATGATCTTGATGATAATGAGAAAGAATGACCGCATCTAATTCGTAAGGATCAAGATGGCGACTTAGCCTCGATAAGGCACCACTCCCACAATCCACTAATAATTTAAAACTATTTTCTTCTATTAAATAACAAGAAGTCGCTCCTTCTGCTTTAGGAAAACCTCCCCAATATCCAATAACTTTCACACGCATTTAAGATCCTCCCATCTACAGATAAATACTAATATTTGCCACCATATTATATGAACTTTATGTGAATGTCCAATTTTATTACCAAAATACCCTTAAAGCATTGGTAAATCAAGTTTACACTATTATCACTGTGTATTAATTGTTATATTACAATGTATTGTGTTTTCACTACTGTTGTATTACAATATAATTATATTAACTAATTGGAGGGATTGTACATGATCAGCGCGATTGAATTCTTCAAAAACCTACCTAGAAAAAAATGCTCCAAATGCGGAAATGAAATGGATGAAAAAGCAGATTGCTACCATAACATATGTGATGAGTGCGATCATCCAGCACGATAATCTAACTCAAAGATGATATGAATAGTAATTCAGCAACCTTGGAAAAAAGGTTGCTTTCTTTTGTTTGTATACACCTGATCATGTTTGGCATATTTAAAAGGACTAGCTAGATGAAGCTAGTCCTTTCTTTCATTATTAATCTAAATAGCTAAGTACTTTTTGTACAGCCGCCTCACCTTGATCAATACAATCAGGTATACCAAGTCCCTCATATGACGCACCAGCCAAATATAAGCCTGGAAGTTCTTGGTCTATATGTTTTTTAATGTTGTCCATTCTTTCTAGATGCCCCACAGTATACTGTGGCATAGCATTCTTCCACCTGGAAATAACAGAGAATTCTGGTTTCCCAGTGATCTTCATCGTCCTATTTAAATCCTTTAAGACGACATCAATCAATTCGTCATCAGATAAGTTAACTATTTCCTGATCACCAGGCTTCCCAACAAATAAACGCAATAGCACCTTGCCTTCAGGTGTTGAATGGGGCCATTTTTTATGTGTCCATGTACAGGCCGTAATACGAAAATCACTATTTCTGGAGACAACAAAACCTGTTCCATCAATATCATGTTCGACAGCACTTGCGTCAAAAGCAAGTGCCACATTGGCCACTGATGTAGAAGGTACTTCTTTTAAAGGATCTAAAAAGTCGTACTGCGTGAGCATTCGTTGAACACTACGATGTGGAACAGCTAGAATAACAGCATCTGCCATTTCAACCTCTCCATTACTTAAGAGGAGATGATAGCCTTCCTCTTTTTTTTCAATATGGTCCACCGATACTCCTTTTAGTACTGAGCCTTGCTCTAATCGTTTTTCAGTTTCACTAACTAACTTATTTAGTCCAGATTTAACCGTTAAAAACATACCCGTTTTTTTCTTTTCTTTCGTACCTTTGTTCTTTGGCATCGTCTTATTTAAACCTCTTACCAATCCTCCGTGCTCTTGTTCCAAGTGATAAAAATTGGGGAATGTAGCCATCAAACTCATTTGATCAATATCACCAGCGTAAATTCCTGATAAGAGTGGCTCAATTAAGTTCTCAACAACTTCATTTCCTAATCTTCTCCGAAAAAATGCTCCAAGAGACTGATCATCTTTTGGCTCACTCTTTTTCAATATAAAATCCCCTGCAGCCCTCAATTTCCCTAAGGGTGAAAACAGCCCTGAGAATAAAAAGGGGGTCACTTCGGTTGGAATACCCATAAATGAGCCACTTGGCATTTTATGAAGTTTGTTATGAACAAGTATGTAAGATTGACCTGTTGCATTCCCAACAAGTTCATCTTCTAACCCAACTTCCTTAGCCAACCTTGAAGCACTAGGTTTACGTCCTAGGAAAGAGTCTGGGCCCTTTTCTATCGTAAACCCGTCTCTCACTTCCGTTTGAACCTTACCCCCTAGTTTTTCACCTGCTTCGATAAGCATCGTTTCATATGGTAAACCTTTTTCCTTAATTTCCTTCTGTAAGTAATAAGCAGCGGTAAGTCCAGTAATTCCGCCACCAACAATTATAATTTTTCTCAACTGATTTCCTCCTCAAGTACTTTTGTCTTTCTTAAGACAACTGTAGCAAGAGTGTGAATAAAATCCGGATGTACATTAGGCATTTCAGGGCGATAATAGTTAGCACCTATTTCGTCACAAACCAATTTACATTCATAATCATTATCATATAAAACCTCTAAATGATCAGAAACAAATCCAACAGGAGCATAAATAAAGGAGGTGAATCCTTTTTGTTCGTACAAGTCCCTTGTGAGGTCCTGAACATCGGGCCCTAACCAAGGATCAGGAGTGTTTCCTTGAGATTGCCACCCAATAGTATAATTGGTAATGCCCGCTTCATTTGCAAGTATGTCTGCTGTCTCTTTAAGTTGATCAGCATAAGGATCTCCATATTGGAGTATTTTTTCTGGTAAGCTATGGGCAGAAACAACAAGAACAGCTTTTTCTTTTTCCTCATCGCTCATACCTTGATAGATTTTTTCAAGCTTACTTGCCCAATAATTAATAAATCCTGGTTCTTTATACCAACTTTCAACCATAACAAATTTTGGACGACCATGCTTCTCTGCTTCCTCTTGAACTCGTTCATTATACGATTTAATACTAAAAGTGGAATAATGAGGAGCGAGAACTATACTTACTGCTTCTTCTATACCATCTTTAGCCATTTGAGCCACAGCATCTTCAATAAATGGTTCAATATGCTTGAGCCCAATATACATCTTAAACTCCACTTCATCTTGTATTCGATTTAATTCATCTCTTAGCCCTTCCGCCTGTTGCCGTGTAATTTTGGCTAACGGAGATATTCCTCCAATAGCATCATAGCGATTTCTTAAGTCTTCGAGCATTTCATCGGAAGGCCTTCTCCCATGTCGAATATGTGTGTAATAACGTTCAATATCTTCTTCTTTATACGGCGTGCCATAGGCCATTACTAGTAAGCCTACTGTTTTTTTCGCCATATTTCTTCACCTCTTTTAAATGTTTTATTTCTGTGTATAACTATGAGTAAAATTAGCAAGCCTTTTTAGTGTTTCTGGTTGGATTTGAGGAAATACCCCATGCCCTAAGTTAAAGACATACCCTGGAGTCTTCATACCTTCATCTAGTATTGGCTTCACTCGTTCTTCAATTACTTCCCAAGGTGCTAGTAAAATGGCTGGATCAAGATTTCCCTGTAAGGTTTTCGTAATACCCATTGCTCTTGCTTCTGCAATAGATGTTCTCCAATCTAGCCCAACCACATTTAAAGGTAAATCATTCCACTCTAGAGCTAGATGACCTGCTCCAACTCCAAACATAATGAGAGGAACATCTTCTTTTTGTAGTTCTGAAAATATTCTCATCATTACAGGTTTGATAAATGTTCTATAATCCTCAACATTTAGTGCGCCCACCCAAGAATCAAAGATTTGAATGGCTTTGGCTCCTGCATGAATCTGTGCTTGAACATAACGGATAATCATATCCCCAAGCTTTTCCATAAGTAAAAACCATGCCTTAGGTTCACTGTACATCATAGCCTTAGTCTTATTGTAGTTTTTTGATGGCCCACCTTCAATCATATAGCTCGCAAGTGTAAATGGTGCTCCACTGAAACTAATAAGTGGAACATCTAATTGCTCATGTACAAGTAATTTAATCGTATCTAAAACATAAGGAACATCTACTTCAGGATTAATTTCACCAAGTTTTTCTATATCCGATAAAGACCTTATAGGTTGGTCAATAACTGGACCAATTCCACTTTTTATCTCAACATCAACCCCTATGGCAGGTAGGGGTGTCATGATATCTTTATAAAGAATGGCGGCATCTACTCCGTATTGATCTACTGGAAGCTTCGTTACATAAGCGCACAACTCAGGCTGGTGAGTAATCTCAAACAGAGAGTATTTTTCCTTTAACTTTCGATATTCTGGCTGTGACCTTCCAGCTTGTCGCATATACCAAAGAGGAACATAATCTGTTTTTTCTCCTCTAAAGGCTCGAAGCATAGTATCATTAATCATTCTTGTCATTACTATCTCACCTTTCATTTACATCCGTATCAAAATGCATTCTATTTCACTATATCATTTCTTGAAGGGGTGTATAGCTTTCGATACTTTTTGTCAAAAAAATGACGAATTTGTGACACTACCGAAATCCCCAGGAAACTGTTACAACATTAGATGGTTCTCCTTCTTGCTGTGTTAACGGATTATAAGGAACAACAACATATCTTGCCGTTTCAAAAAGAGACACATTTTTAATAGTAGCTTTCCCTTTTCCTTTCACATCACCAATTAATTTCATGTTTTTATTGCCTTCCCAGCGATAAACTCTATAAACCACTCGCTTATCTGGAGAGGCAGACCAACTAAGTTCAACTCTTAAAGAAAGTCCATTAAGCTTTAATTTTTCTTGGACATCATTTATAACCGGTAAATCCATAGGAGGTTCCAAGTCAGAAACTCCATCAGGCTTTTGAAATGCGGAAGCTACAGAATTTTCTTTAGAATACTCCTCTAATATTGCCTTCATTAAAGTGGTTGCAGCAGCACTCCCTCTTGTCAAATACCTCTCCTCATCGGATTGATCAAATCCCATCCACAAAGAACCAACAAACTCTGGAGTATATCCAACAAACCAACTATCCCTTATTCCCCCTTGAACAATTGGTAGTTGTGTTGTCCCTGTTTTGCCTGCAAGCGGTCCTGAATATGAACCGGTTTGAGCAGTTCCATTTTGAACAACAGACTCTAAAATTCTTGTTATATCCCAGGCAGTTTGGGAATTAAATACTTGTTTTGATTTTTTCTCAGCAGAAAAAAGTAGATTATTATGTTTATCATAAATGGCCTCTATAAAATAGGGCTCTATATAGTTTCCGTTTGCGCGAAAGGTTCGAAAGGCTCCTGCCATTTGTAGGGGAGTTACTCCCTTATTTAAACCGCCTAAAGCAATAGCAAGTCCGTTATCGTCTAACTGTATTCCCATTTCGGCCAAATAGTCTTTTGCATCTGGAATTCCGATTTGATCTAGTGCCCACACAGCAGATGTATTTTTAGAAAGACGAAGTGCATCATATATCGAAATCTCTCCTTGATATTTTTCGTCTACGTTATGAGGCTTGTAATCTCCTTCATAGGTTTTAAGTTCATCTGGAATTAATGTGTAAGGGTTAAAAGCTGGTAACTCCAGCAGAGGACCATAAACGGCTAAAGGCTTGATTGTGGAGCCTGGTTGCCTTTTAACGTTAACACGATTCAAATCTCCGTATGAAAAATCTCTTCCTCCTAAGGCAGCTACAACGTTACCAGAATCAGCATCCAAGAACACAACAGACCCTTCAGCTCCTTTTTGGGTTCCTGGAAAGAATTCTTCCTTTTGAAAATAATTATAAGTAATTTTTTGTAGGTCAGGATTTAAGCCAACAACAACTTTATAGCCACCACGCCGAAGCTCCTGAGATTCGATATGATATTTTTGACTTGCTTCTCTAATGACTAAATCTACATAGCTTTCTATCCATGGTTTTTCTTGCTCCTCATCAATCGTTACACCCAAGCCTCTACCCGAGAGTCGAACAGCCTCTTCTGCAGTCAAATAGTCTTCTTCCTGCATAAGACGAAGAACCAGATTTCTTCGTTCCTTAGTTTGTACCGGATTAACTGTTGGAGAGTAATAATTAGGTGCTTTAGGAATAGCTGCTAACATAGCACCTTCTACCGTTGTAAGCTCCTCAGACTTTTTCTGAAAAAAATATTCTGAAGCAGCCTCTATTCCATAAACTCCGTGCCCAAAATAAATAGTGTTCAAGTAATATTCCAGTATTTTTTGTTTTGTATAATTATGCTCAAGATAAGTAGCAGCCATTACTTCCTTTATTTTTCTGGTCCATGTTTTCTCATTAGTTAGAAAAATATTCTTAACGAGCTGTTGCGTAATCGTACTTGCCCCTTCCGCCTTCTTCCCTGAGGCAATATTTCGGAAAATGGCTCGAAGAACGGAACGACTGTCTATCCCAGCATGTTCGTAGAATCGTTTATCTTCTACTGCAATGAAAGCCTCCTGAACATGATGTGGAATATCATCGATTGGCACAAGAGTCCTGTTCTGATTATATAACTGTGCAATCTCTTCACCATCTTCTGTTACAATAGTTGTCGTTGTATCTAAGACAAATTCACGTTCATCAACAATTTTTGATCCACCATAATAAATAAGGCCATATCCAATAAAACTAACGGCAATAGTAGATAGAACTGCAATCCAGATCCATTTTTTGTTCAGTAACCATCGTCCACTGTCTTTTATTATCTTTTTTGTTTTTAAATGATAACGCTCCAACCAAGTCTTCCATTTCTCTTTCATTATGTTCACCCTTTGTTTTACATACTTCTTCATTATACGACACCTTCCCTTTTGTCAAAAGCACTAAGACCGAAAGCTTGTTTATCCTTGTTAAGTCTTGATATTATAAAGGGAAAGGAGTGAATTGGGATGAATGTCTATATGACTAATGGAACGGTAGACTTTTTACGTAAGACTATTGAGAATTATCCAAGCCATCATTTGTTTTTAATGAATAATTCAGAATCAGCCATACTTTACGAAGAAACCGAGAATCTTACTGTCTTGCAAGAAGGTAGAGAATATGAAATTGTAGATGCAAAAGGTACGGTAAATCAAGACGGATATGTAGTAATGAATAATATTCCTGTCACGACTGAAGGAAGGCCAATTTTTGAAGATATGTTTAAAAACCGCCAAGGAAAAGTGGAAGAAATGCCCGGTTTCCAAGCGATTAGAATTCTGAGACCTACTACTGGAAACACCTATATTGTATTTACTCAGTGGAAAGATGTGGAAAGCTTTCAAGCATGGAAAGATTCCCAAAGCTTTGAAAAAGCTCATCAAAAAGGGAAAGAAAGTAAACGACCACCTTTTGCAGCTGGCCCATCATACACTACTCAGTATTTTATGACCGAACTTGATTGATATGAATTTTATAAAGGTTAGAAAAACTCGGCTTACCGTTAAAGGGCTTCTTGAAAGCGTATTGCTTTCTTAGAAGCACTTTAACCCTTGAGTGCAAGCCTTTGGGCGTTGCACTTACGCTAATAGGAAGGTTTTATACTTCTATTTGCCAAAAAAAACAAGAGATCTTTACCTAAAGACCTCTTGTTTTTTCTATTTTTATAAACTTTCTTTTTTTAACAGTCCTTCTTCATGAACATAAATTGCTGCCTGTGTACGGTCTTGCACTCCAAGTTTACTTAAAATATTGCTCACATGAGTTTTCACAGTTTTTATACCTATAAATAAGGAATTGGCTATTTCTTGATTAGACAATCCTTTCCCAATGCATAAAAGAACCTCCAACTCCCGTTCCGTCAAATCCTCATGGAGGGCCTTGGGCTTGGACCTGAAACGAGTCATCATTTTGTTTGCCACTTTTGATTCTATGACCGATTCATTTGAATGGGCTTTTTTAATAGCTTCGACAATTTCTTGCGCTGAGGAAGTTTTAAGTAAATAACTAAAGGCTCCTGCTTCTAAAGCAGGGAAAACTTGTTGGTCATCATAAAAACTAGTCAAGATGATGACCTTGCAAGATGGGTTGTTTTTCATAATTTGTTCGGTTGCTTCAATTCCTGTTCCGTTTTCCATGACTAAATCCATTAACACTACATCAGGGTTTTCTTTTTGAACTAGAGTGACTCCAGCTTTTCCCGAGTGAGCTTCCCCAACAACATCAATAGAATCCTCCGTGATTAAATAAGCAATAATTCCTTTTCTCACTACATCATGGTCATCCACTACAACAACCCTTATAGAGTCACTCATTTTCCTTTCCCCTTTCCCCTTGTATAGGAACCTGAATTTCAATATAAGTTCCTTCCTGCTCCTTAGACCGAATAACCAGTGTCCCTCCGATTTCTTCAATTCTTTCTTTCATCGTTTTAAGACCGTAAGAAGTTTTATTCTCCTTTTTGAGCGCAGTAGAAAACCCCTTCCCATTATCCTGAACATACGTATAATAATTTTTGCCATCTGCCCACATCTTTAGCTTTACGGTTGTGGCATCAGCATGTCGGAGAATATTAGATAGGGCTTCTTGAATCACTCTGAATAAGTGTTCTTCAATTCCTTCCGATAATTGTTCAGAATCTTCTATTGAAAGGTCAAAAAGAATTTGACTTTTGCCTTTTAATTCTTCAATTAAAGCCGGGAGGCCTTCTTTTAGCGATTGGCCCGACAAATGAACTGGGCGTAAATGTAGAAGCAAGGCCCTCATTTCGGTCTGAGCTTGCTGAGCCATTTTAGCTATTTCTTCCATTTGTTGCTTTGCAAGTTCAGGTTTCTTTTCAAATATTCTTACAGTAGCTTGACTCATCATGCTTAAAGCGAACAACTGTTGACTGATAGCATCATGCAAATCTCGAGCCAGTCGCTGTCGTTCCTCAATAGCAGCGGCTTTTTCGGCTGTTTTGGCAAAATCAGTTTTCTCATCTACTAATCTTTGCATCGAGATAACTTGGTTTTTAAGATTATGACTAAGCTGATTTAAATCAGCACTTAACTGAGCAATTTCGTCACTTCCTTCCATCATTAATTGGGAATGATACTTCCCTCTCGAGAGAGAAGCGATCATGGTTGAAATTTCATCAAGTCTTTTTTTAGTAGTTCCTCCTGATTTATACCCTTGATAAATAGCAATAAAAGAGGATGTCGCAAAAGCTAATAAACTAATGATAAAAATAAATGATTTTGTTACTAATTCAATATGAAAAAAATAAGATAGTGTAAATAGAATAATGATAAAGGCCATCGTGCTGATCATTGCTGCCGTTAGATGGGACTGGATCGTTTGAACTCGAATACTTTGAATTTTTGATAGCATATCCTAATCCCCCTATACTTGGTCTATTCGAATATCACCAATTTTCAATTCTATGGTGATGGATAATTTACGGGTGGCGTTCTCATAGTCTTCACTTGCAAAATGTAGTTGTCGATTAAAGCCATCCGCCCTTTGACCAAATAACTTAATATCTCCTGTTTTGACAACAGCATCAATGGAGACAGGGATATGTTCTGGTATCAAAATATGAACATCACCAATCCAACCACCTATATGGATAGGCGTTTTTCCTTCAGGAATAAAGGCTTTTGAAAAATCAATCTTATAATCACCAATGGCATTCCAAAGATCCAGTGGTTCAAGGTTCCAGTTTGGAGACGTGAAATTAACATCGCCAATCCCACCTACCTTGTGTATCTTTTTTCTCTTACTATTATCATCTGACGAGAATTCAAACTTAACTTTTTTTCTTTTACGGCTTCGGCCTCCAGTGAACATTCCTACTCCAATATAAACTAGTAGCATGGGCCACAGCTGCCAGATATCAGAAAAGACAAATGGGATAATTTCAAAAGTTCCTAATAATAATAGTCCTCCAAAAACAAGTAAGAAGGACCCGAAAATCCAGGAACCTCTAGAACCACGAAAAAAGTCAATCATTAGCTTAATTCCATAAATCACAAAGAAAATTTGATAAATATAATGAAAGGCCTCGTTTATTTCCAGGGAAATAACACCAATATTCGACAATATTAACCCAATTCCAACTATAATAAATAAAAAGGCCACTATAATTTTAAAGAATCCTATTTTTCTCATTTGAGCTCATTCCTCTTTTTATAATACTTAGTACTTTTGACACTGGTGTAACAAATACCTTTTTTTGTTTTTATTATATAAGGGGTTCTTCACTTTGCGAACAATCGTTGGATGGGAACAGACTCCGCCTTAGGTCTGATATTTCAGTTTTTTCTAATGATTCATCTAAACACTTACTTTTGTAAGATGGTTGCTATTGATATAAAAATTCCTGGGATCACTGATCAAAAACAGGGAAGGTCCTTCCTCTTACAAAAAGAAACCATACTACAAACAAAATTCTGAGAGAGCCACCATACGGTAATCACTTTTTTTATTTTTTGACCCTATATTTATCAACTCCTACTTCTCCATTCACTTCTGTATGTTTATCCAAACAAATAAAGGGTATGAAAAAAATATAGAACATTAGGAAAGGATGAGGAGAAAATGGACGAAAAACTAAAAGAATTAATTGACGGTTTAAATGAAGACTTATCTAACGAGTATGCAGCAACTATCATGTATACGTATAATGCGGCTGTGGTATCTGGACTCTATCGTCAAGTATTAAAACCTTTTTTTGAGGGTGAGATTACAGATGAAACGAGCCACGCTCTTTATCTATCGGAAAAAATCAAAACACTTGGTGGAATCCCTACCACTACGGCAGCACCAGTTAAACAGATAACAGATGTAAAAGACATGCTTAAAGAAGCACAGCAAGCAGAAGCTGAAACGATTGAACGTTATGAGGTACGAAAGAAACAGGCAGAAGCACTTAGCTTAACAGAGCTTGTTGTTAAATTAGAAGATTTGATAGCTGATGAAACAGGACACAAAGAAGAACTCGAACGTCTACTAGAAGATCCGCGTCTCCAATAGTGAGAATAATGCCTGTCTCGTTTTAGGACAGGCATTTACTATTTTTTCCTAATCACCAAAATAACCAGAAAGAATTTGTTCTTATCCCTGTGACCGATTTGATATACTAGTAGAAACCAACGGGAGGGAGAGGATCATATGTGGAAGTTAATTGAAGGGCATATCGACGATCTATATAGCGAGAT
This sequence comes from Bacillaceae bacterium S4-13-56, assembly GCA_040191315.1. Taxonomy (NCBI): domain Bacteria; kingdom Bacillati; phylum Bacillota; class Bacilli; order Caryophanales; family Bacillaceae; species Bacillaceae bacterium S4-13-56. The sequence goes on from JAWJLM010000033.1 coordinate 18,960, forward strand.
GGTCGACATTCGTCGCTATTTGCATCAAAATCCAGAATTGTCCTTTGAAGAAGAAAAAACAGCAGCATTTATTGCAGATTATTATAATAACCTTGGGATTGAACCTCGGACCAATGTAGGTGGTAATGGAGTGGTTGCCAAAATTAAGGGTGGAAAACCGGGGAAAACAATAGCGTTAAGAGCTGACTTTGATGCCTTACCTATCCAGGATCAAAAAGACGTTCCCTATAAATCCAAAGTTCCTGGTGTAATGCATGCCTGTGGACATGACGGCCACACGGCTACCTTACTCTGTTTAGCAAAAGCTATTCAGAAAGAAAGAGAAAACTTCCCTGGCACAGTGGTATTTCTTCATCAACATGCAGAAGAATATGCCCCTGGTGGTGCGAAACCAATGATTGACGATCATTGTTTAGATGGCGTTGACTATGTTTTTGGAGTCCATCTTTGGTCCAATACACCAGTTGGCGTCATTCAAACTAGTCCAGAAGCCTTTATGGCAGGAGCAGACCGGTTTGAAATCGTCATTAAAGGAAAAGGTGGTCACGGGGCACAGCCACATCAGACCAAGGATTCGATTGTTATAGCTTCTGAAGTTGTAACCCAACTCCAACAAGTAGTGAGTAGAAGGATTAATCCTTTAGACTCCGCTGTTTTGAGTATCGGAAAATTTGAGGCTGGGGATGCATTTAATATTATTGCGGATCAAGCGAAGCTCATCGGAACCGTACGAACATTTGATGATTTCGTTCAGGATAGGATTATAGAAGAAATGGAGCGGATTATTAAAGGAGTATGCTTGAGCAATGGTGCAAGTTACACAATGGATTACTTAAAAGGGTATCCGCCAGTCATTAATCACCCTACATTTGCAAAGGGAGTTATGGAGAAAGTTACAGATATAGCTGGGATTCAAAAAGCGGAATGGGTTGACCCGTATATGACTGGAGAGGACTTCGCCTATTATCTCATTGAAAGACCTGGAGCCTTTTTCTTTGTAGGGGCACAAAAAGAAGGGCATGATATTCCGCATCACCACCCTCTTTTCGATATTGATGAATCGGCCCTCCCATTGGCAGCTAAAACACTGCTTAAGGCTTACGAGGTTTTTCATGCCATTTAGTTATTATCGTTCATTAATCGGAGACGGCTTGCATTCATAGCCGTCTCTTTTAGTTGTTCCAATAAGCGTGCATTAGCCCATACACCGACTACTGCGCCAAAACCAGGAATCAATTGGAACAATTTTACGACATCTAATGTATCACGATATTCCTGCTGTAAATGATACCAATCAACTTCTTCAAATTTCCACTTAAAACGATCCCAATTTTTTACTATATGTAATACCTCTTGCTTTTTCTTATCGCGGCTGTACGTTAGGAAAAAGAGATGAAGTAAAAACATTCGTTCCTCGTGTTTTTTAACATCGAAACCATACAGTTGACCTAGATCAAACAAAAATTTCATTTTAATCCCAAGAAGCAAAGGAAAGTCTGCCATCCCTAAAAACAAACCTCCAGCCCCAGTACTTGCTCCCTCGACCATGGCTGTTTTTTTGTAGTATTCAAACCGATCGGCTATTTTCTTTTCTCTTTCCTCCAAATCCCATTGATCGTCTACTGAAATTTTATAAATATATTCAGAAGAAGTAATAGAAAGTTGAATCATTTTTTTAATGGACTCAGTTACAATCTGATGAAATCTCTGGGGAATCTTTTTGTTCCAAACGTTTTGCATTTGTTTAGATTTCTTATAAAACAAACCCTCATTCTTTTCCATTTTAACAAGCCAACGTTGAGCCTCTTGATAGGCTTTTTGTTCATAATTCATGAGATCACCCCTAATATTAAGAAAAGCCTTTGAGTTCTCAAAGGCTTGGTTTTAATCGTGTTTTGGCATAAACATAGACAAAGAGGTAAGTAAATAATCCTCCTCCTACCCAAATCAGCACAGCTCCCATTATATTACCACTAGTTAACGCAAGAATACCAAACAATATAGTTTGTATAATTAGCAGTTGAAAAGCTAAAGTCTGTACTGCTTTTACTTGTCTATCTTTAGGTACAGGATAAAGATCCATCCATGCGCTGACACGATGATGTTGAATTAAAGGAAGCATTTGAAATCCTGTGATGTAAAGGAACAGGATGGCGAACAATAATTGGGCCCATTCCTGTGACATCCAGAATATAACCAATCCACCTACCACAACAAGACGAACAAACATCCCTAAATAGTCACTGCTTCGTACAAAAGATATTCGAAAAAGAAAATCAAAGGTATTCTCCTGATTGAATCCAATTCCTTTTTTAGCAAGTTTGGAGAGTATAGCTCTTCTTTTTAATTTTTTCTTAACATGGGGGACATCGGTAAAAAGATTGGCAATTCGATAAAAGGTTTGCATTTTCGCTGTTTCTTTTTCGACTAAGAGTTCCCATGGAATTTGTACTTGTTTCTTGGCTTGAAGGTAGTTGTACATCATTAAGAACCACAAAATCAAAGTCGTAATTGCTGGAAACCAAAAGGAAGCTCCTTGAACGATGAAATAAAAAGTTAAGGTAGTTACTATATATCGCAGGAAAAGATCTATGTAGTGTCCTTTTTTTTCTTTAGAATAAAGGACCCACCAACCCGCTAACAAATTCCAAGCCTTAAATAGGATAACAACTACTAAAAACGGAAGATAGCCTAATAATGACTTGGATTCTAAGGTCGCAAAGAAAAGTGGCGCTAAGGCTGCACCAATTAAAATCACTAAGTACAACTGCATGAAAAAACTAGTCATAATCGCTGAACGAAAATAAGGTCCCATTTTTGATTCAGCAGGAATGATAAAAACAAGATCTGGTTCTTTGATAAAAGTACGAACAGAACTATTTGTTGCTACTAGACCTAAAGACAATGCTATAACCCATGCCGCAGGAAAATTTTCAGGAATTTGCATTAACCATTGTTGATAATAAAAGGCTAGTGCTGAAATTAAGAAGAAAAGAACTACGGCAATGTGCCCATTAAACATATACCTTAGATAACGGCTAATTTCTTTTCCGTAAGCAACGAGCCTTTCCTTCCATAAAGAAGTAGCGTCAAATTTAAACATGAGCATCTTCCTTTGTTAACTGTATATATAGGTCATCAAGAGTGGCATCAGGCATGTTAAAAGCTTTCCTAAGTTCAGATATGGTTCCTTGGGCACGTACCTGTCCTTCATGTAGAATAACAAAACGATCACAGTATCTTTCCGCTGTTGCTAATATATGAGTCGACATGAGCACTCCTGCTCCCTGTTGCTTCATCTTTTCCATTAACTGAAGGTAGGATTGAATGCCTAAAGGATCTAAACCAACAAAAGGTTCATCCACGATATATAATGGAGGCTCAATTAAAAAGGCACACATAATCATTACTTTCTGGCGCATGCCTTTTGAAAAGTGTACGGGGAACCAATTTAGTCTTTTTTCCATTCTGAATTCCTTTAACAAGGGTGGAAGTCTTTTTTCAAAGGTAGCTTCGTCTAACCCATAGGCTAAGGCTGTTAATTTTAAATGTTCATGAAGGGTAAGCTCATCATATAGTATAGGCATTTCAGGAATATATCCAATTTTTTGGCGATACCCTTCAGAATCTTCTGCGAAGGACTTACCCTCTATCAAAACTTTGCCCTTTCTTGGCTGCATCAGTCCAATAATATGTTTTATGGTGGTACTCTTACCAGCCCCGTTTAATCCAATGAGACCGACAATTTCATGTGCCTTCACCTCAAAAGAGATGCCATGTAAGACAGGCTTTTGGGTATATCCCCCTACTAAATCCTCAATATGTAAACGTGCAGTCACGGTATCACTTTCCTTCCATCGTATTAAATCAATTTTAACATGAATATTAGAAAACTTGGAATACGTTAAAGGGATTCTTGAAAGCGTACTTTACTTTCTTAGAAGCCCTTATACTCTTGAGTGCAAGCCCTTTTTGGCGTATTCCTAGTTGCCCTTATTCAGAAAAGCAACCAAAAAATTATGTATAGGATTTTTGAATTGAAGCATAATAAGTTTTGTAGTGAGGCAGTCAACAATTTCACTTGAGTTCCAATGTTCAGATGGAGTCGTCTATTCGATGATGAATTCTTGAAATGAGGTGTCGGTGAAAGACCATTAAACAGCTTTAAACACGTATATATTTATGTATTTGACTATGTCAAAATGTAAAATGAGGTGTTGACGGCAGGTATAATGGCGGTCTGACCTAAGATCAAAGTCACTGTCTCATCTACGAGAAGGGTGTCCGTTTTACGGACATCCTTTTTTATTCTTACCAAACTTGTCTTATTTATATTCCTTAAAGTTGCGTTTATTTCCTGCTTTTCTATACAATGGTAAAAAGAACGAAGGAGGAATATATGTGGTACATCAACAATCGGACTGTATTTTTTGTAAAATTGTAAATGGAGAAATCCCATCTGCTAAGGTTTATGAGGATGAACAGGTTTATGCATTTTTGGATATTAGCCAAGTAACCAAGGGGCACACCCTAGTCATCCCTAAAGAACATAGCAAAAATATTTATGAAACAAAACCAGAAGTGGCGAGTGAACTTTTTCAGCGAGTTCCTAAAATTGCACAAGCAGTAAAAAATGCCTTTAACCCTGTTGGATTAAACATCCTCAACAATAATGGAGAGGAAGCAGGACAATCCGTTTTCCACTTACATTTCCACATCGTTCCTCGTTATGGAAATGGGGATGGATTCGGTGCTGTATGGAAGACAAATACTGATCTATATTCTTCTAAAGATCTAGCACAAATCGCCCAACAGATTGGTGATAAGGTGGAGTAATATTGTAGTAAAAAAGGTGATTCTTTATTATATTGAGGAATCATCTTTTTTGTTTTGACCACTAAATTATTTTTCAAAATTATCCGAAATTTAGTTCACTATCACACAAAGTCTGTGATACAATACTCAAAAATACTGTATTACGTTAAATCAACAGAGGGGGATTAAAATGGAGCAGGTGTACAACTTTAACGCCGGACCAGCGGCTTTACCAAAGGACGTCTTAACGGAAGCCCACGAAAACTGGTTTGATTTTCGGGGAACCAAGGCAAATATAATGGAGCTCAGCCACCGTAGCAAGGCCTATGACGAATTGCATAAAGCGGCACTTGAGCGTATACGTTCACTCATGAACTTAGATGACAGTTATGATGTCCTTTTCCTTCAAGGAGGAGCTAGTCTACAATTTGCTATGGTACCTATGAACTTTTTGTCTAAAGATAAAGTTGGGGGATATATTCTGACAGGTTCATGGTCAAAAAAAGCACTTCGAGAAGCGAAACAAGTGGGGCATGGAGAACAATTCGGACCAAGCGATTCAGAATTTCGAAAGATCCCGTCTGCAACTGAATTTCATCAACCTGATCCTAAGGTGTACGATTATATTCATTTAACTACAAATAACACGATTTATGGTACACAATGGCAAGAGCTTCCTACCTTTTCTGATGTTCCTGTTCTAATCGACAGCTCAAGTGACTTCTTGTCCTATGATATGCCTAAGGATTCCTTTGATCTTTTATATGCAGGGGCGCAGAAAAATGCTGGCCCGTCCGGAGTGACTATTGTTGTAATTAAAAAAGAACTGATTGAAAAAGGGGCTAAAGAGATTCCGCATTTTTTACAATACAGAACGCATGCTGAGAAAAATTCCCTTTACCATACACCGCCTACATTTTCAGTTTATATGTTGTCCCTTACTCTTAAGTGGATTGAACAACAAGGTGGACTTCAAGCCATGCAAGAAAGAAACACTTACAAATCAAATCTCATTTATAATGTCATTGATCAAAGCAATAATTTTTATAAAGGATGGGCGTCTATTGAAAGTCGTTCTAAAATGAATGTGACATTTACCCTCCCTTCTGAAGAATTAACGAGAGCTTTTATCAAAGAATCTGAAAAGGAAGGTATGATGGGTCTGAAAGGACATCGATCTGTAGGTGGACTAAGAGCTTCGTTATATAACGCGGTACCTTTAGAAGCTGTTCAATACCTTGAAGATTTCATGAAAAGATTTTACATGGCCAATCGTAATAAATAAGATAGGAGTCTATGTAACTTCCATTTAGAAAAGGTTTCTGCTATAATAACTTTAATCTTTCGCAAGCGGTCATGAGGATACGTTTGGAAGGAAAAATAGTAATCTAGTATAGATTAGCTGAGGAGAGATGGAGAAATGAATATTAGAAGTTTAGTCTTGTTGTCTGTGTTTGTGGGTATTGGAGCAGTGTTACATGCAGTAGTGCCAGGTTTAGTTTTTGGAATGAAGCCAGATATGATGTTAACGATGATGTTTTTGGGAATTTTAGTTGTGCCTAAACTCCCATATGTTGTCCTAATATCTCTTGTTACTGGAATGATTTCCGCCTTAACCACTGGAATCCCAGGTGGTGCCATTGCAAATATGATTGATAAACCGATTACAGCACTTGTGTTTTTTGGACTATTCCTATTCTTTCGTAAGAAGTTATCAAGTAATGTAACGGCGATATCATTAACTGTTGTAGGAACTATCGTAAGTGGATTTGTGTTCCTTTCTGTATTGCTTCTTTTCTTAGGAATAGAAGGAAGTTTCCTACTCATGTTTACAACGATCGTTTTGCCGACAACAGCCATCAATGCTGTACTCATGGGAGTACTTTACCCAGTCATTCAGACCATTTCAAGACGCTCACAATTAATTCCAGAAGTATAATATTTAACCCTCAGCCTTTGCTGAGGGTCTTTTCTTTTTCTATTTGGATTTATTTTTAAACAAAACACATCATTCTTAATAGGAGGATTTAATCGGCTGGATTTTATCTTTTCTTACTTTCCCATTGTAAATCCCAATTTCCCGCTGCTGTTTTCTATAAGGCTTTTTGAAATAGCTTATATAAAGTGAAATTTCATCCAGTGGCAGTCCCCTCACTAATTATTAGCACTCAAGGGTATAGACCTAAAGACCCTTGAACCAATGGGACATTTACAGGCAGCTCACCAAGAAGCAAGCTTCACCAATAAGGATGAAAAATTTAATTTTTTATTTTCATGGGAGTAATACCCCACCTAGTCTTCGTTTCACTTAAGACTTGAGGTGGGGATATTAATGCCAGCTCATGCGGGATAAATTATTTGAATAATAGAATAACTATCCTATTTAAACCTCTAATCATTAATCAAAGAAAGAAAACGATGTTTTAATTATTTTTTGTTGAAAAACTGTACTATAGAATATGAATAAGACTAAACAAATAAACTCAAAACAAGTATAATGAGGGTAAAGAAGGGGGTAATGTCAATGAGTAAGGGAAAATCATTATTGGCAGGCTTTTTAATTGGAGGTGCAGTTAGTGCTGCAACTGTATTACTTACAGCTCCCTCATCAGGAAGAGAGCTTCGCGCAAAAGCCAAAAACCAAACGGAATACTACAGAAATAAGTTGGATGTTCTTTTAGAGGAAGGTGTGCAAATAAAAGATCAAGTATTGAAGACCTCAAAGGAAGGGGTAGTACTACTTAAAGATCTCTCGTCTGATGTTAGATCATCCATTGAAGGCTGGAAAAGCACAATTGAGCCTCATCAACGGAATATCGAGAAACATTTAAAAGAAATCGAGGAAAGCTTGAAGGAACTGGAGAAACAAACGAAGAGTGAAGAACAGATATAGTAAAAAAGAGATGGCCAGTTAAAATGGTCATCTCTTTTTTGGTGATTTCCTATTTCTTTATTAATTCGTGTTCACACACAAATTTATGTTTGTTTCTATTTACCAGGTTTGCCTTCTTCTCTGTAAAACAAGTCAATAGAACCGTTCTATTCACGAGGTTTGCTTCTTAAACCGGTAAAACAAGTCGATAGAACCGTTCTATTTCCCGGGGTTGCTTCCTCCACCGGTAAAACAAGTCAATAGAACCGTTCTATTTACCACGTTTGCTTCTTCGACCAGTAAAACAAGTCAATAGAACCGTTCTATTTACCGGGGTTGCTTCCTTGAGCTGTAAAACAAGTCAATAGAATCGTTCTATTTACCAGGTTTGCTTCTTCAACCGGTAAAACAAGTCAATAGAAACGTTCTATTCACTAGGTTTGCTTCCTCCACCGGTAAAACAAGTCAATAGAAACGTTCTATTCACTAGGTTTGCTTCTTCAACCGGTAAAACAAGTCGATAGAACCGTTCTATTTACCGGGGTTGCTTCCTCCACCGGTAAAACAAGTCAATAGAACCGTTCTATTTACCACGTTTGCTTCTTCGACCAGTAAAACAAGTCAATAGAACCGTTCTATTTACCGGGGTTGCTTCCTTGAGCTGTAAAACAAGTCAATAGAATCGTTCTATTTACCAGGTTTGCTTCTTCAACCGGTAAAACAAGTCAATAGAAACGTTCTATTCACTAGGTTTGCTTCCTCCACCGGTAAAACAAGTCAATAGAAACGTTCTATTCACTAGGTTTGCTTCTTCAACCGGTAAAACAAGTCGATAGAACCGTTCTATTTACCGGGGTTGCTTCCTCGACCGGTAAAACAAGTCAATAGAACCGTTCTATTTACCAGGGTTGCTTCTTCGACCGGTAAAACAAGTAAATAAAACCGCTCTATTTACCGGGTTTGCTTCCTTGATCTGTAAAACAAGTCAATAGAATCGCTCTATTTACCGGGTTTACTTCTTCGACCGGTAAAGCAAGTCAATAGAATCGTTCTATTCACTAGGTTTGCTTCCTCAACCGGTAAAACAAGTCAATAGAACCGTTCTATTTACTAGGTTTGCTTCCTCCACCGGTAAAACAAGTCAATAGAATCGTTCTATTTACTAGGTTTGCTTCCTCCACCGGTAAAACAAGTCAATAGAACCGTTCTATTTACTAGGTTTGCTTCTTCAACCGGTAAAACAAGTCAATAGAACCGTTCTATTCACTAGGTTTGCTTCTTCAACCGGTAAAACAAGTCAATAGAACCGTTCTATTCACCGGGTTTGCTTCCTCGACCGGTAAAACAAGTTAATAGAACCGTTCTATTTACCGGGGTTGCTTCTTCGACCGGTAAAACAAGTCAATAGAATCGTTCTATTTACCACGTTTGCTTCCTTGATCTGTAAAACAAGTCAATAGAATCGTTCTATTTACCACGTTTGCTTCCTTGATCTGTAAAACAAGTCAATAGAATCGTTCTATTTACCAGATAAGTCAATAGAATCGTTCTATTTACCAGATTTGCTTCCTCAACCGGTAAAACAAGTCAATAGAGAGTCTGCCCGAACCCAACGAGTCACCTCTCCCCACCACTACCATAAACACATTCGCTTATCTAGATAGGAAAGTTTTATGATTTTCTATGTATTTAAAAAAAGAGAGATGGCGTGTTCGCCATCTCTCTTCTCAACTAACTTATTCAGCTGGTTGTAAGTCTTCAATAGAATCAATTTCCATGTAGTCTGGAGCAACTAGACCAATCTTAGCACCTTCAAGGTTTGGTCCAAGATCTACAAGCTCATCTTTAAATTGCTCATATAGGTCACCATGTGTTCCTGGAAGCCACGCAGCTACCATTCCATCTGCACCGCCTTGAGCAACTGCTTCCCACATAGCTGCATTCTCAACAGACTTAATGTCTACTTCGAATCCATGATCACGCATTACTTCAGCGATAACATTTGTAGACGCGATTTCAGAATCCCATAGCACATAAACTAACTCTATTTCGTTTCCATCCACTTTGTCCACGCCATCTAGCCATTCAGCTATTTTGTCTGAGTTTGCTTCAATCCAGTTACGTGCAGCTTCTTCTTCACTAGCACCATTGGTAATTTCAAGCATAACGGATTCCATATCAGCCGCAGTCCAATTGAACTGATCTAGGATTTGGTAAGCTTCAGGTTCTTCTTCCTCTAAACCTTGGCGAACCATTGTGTTAATTTGTTCAGCTTCCCCAAATACACCTTGTGGATCTTCTAAGTAATGAAGGTCATATTTAGCAAATTTCCAGTGTGGAGTCCATCCAGTTACTATAATAGGCTCCTCGTTCTCAATGGCCTCCGTTAATAAAGTAGCCATTGTACCACTTGAAGAAGTTTGTACACTCCATCCTGCAAGATTTTCATAATCTTGTGTTGCTTGTTCAGCTGCCTTAACTACACCAGCTCCCGGCTCAATACCTGTAATGACATAATCCATTTCTTCACCATAAGTAGCAGCAGCATCATCACCTGTATTTCCTGCATTATTATTAGCAGAAGTATCATTTCCGCCATTTTCTTCTGTGTTATTTGCATTGTTTGCTGGTTCATTTTCTTCATCAGAACCACATGCAGAAACGATAAGTACTAGTGCAAGCACTAGTGCCATTCCTAAGTGTTTCCATGTTAGTTTAAACATGATTAATTCTCCCCTTTATTTAATATTTATTTCAATCCACTATTTAGTGGATTGTTCACATTATTGACCTTTTTGCTTATTCAGGTATTGAGTAAAACGGTCCATTATAATGGCCAAAATAACAATTCCAAAACCTGCTACAAACCCTAGACCTACCTGATTTCGAGATAAGGCCGTTTGAACGATCTTCCCTAGTCCAGGTGCACCAATCATGGATGCAATAACAACCATTGAAAGGGATAGCATAACTGTTTGGTTAACCCCTGCCATAATTGTTTTCGTAGCGAGTGGAAATTCAACCTTTATAAGCTTTTGAAAACCCGTACTTCCGAAAGATTCAGATGCTTCAACAAGCTCATCCGGTACCTGCCTTATAGCTAGGTTAGTTAACCTGATAGTTGGTGGTGTTGCAAATATTAAGGATGCGAACACCCCTGGAACCATACCAATACTGAAGAATGCAACTGCTGGGATCAAATAAACAAAGGCCGGCATAGTTTGCATAAAATCCAATATAGGAGTCATAATTTTCTCGAAAATATTACTTTTTGACATTAAGATCCCCAATGGAATACCAATAATGATCGAAATGATACTAGCGGTTAAAACAAGAACAAAGGTTTCAACTAGTTCTGTCCAAAGTCCTTGATTGTATATGAAAAGTAGTCCAATAATTGAAAATGTTGCTAAACCGAATTTTTTGCCAGAAACAAAGAATGCTAATATGGCAACAATCAGAATAATTGGGACAGCAGAAATCTCAACTAAATTTTCAGTGACTGTTTTTTCAAGGAAATCCCCAAAATCTTCACGAATAAATTCAAATGGGACGGCTAGAGCTTCCTGTAACCAATCTGTAAAATTTTTAATCCAATTCGCTACTGGTATTTGAGGCCATTTATCGACAAAATCAAACATGGTCTAATCGCACCTCACTTTGTCCTGCCAAAGCTGCAATCACAGCTCCACGAACGATAATTCCTTTTAATCTCCCATCTTTAAGAACTGCAACAGGAACATGGGAATTATAAATAATATCAAATATATCATGCATAGAGGTTTCAGGATCTACAGTTGGCACGTCAGACTCAAGAATTTCGGTAAGATCCTTCACATTATTCTTCACAGCCTCTGATGCCTTGTCTGCAGTAACATAACCTTTCAAATTTCTTTGCTTGTCTACCACGTAGATACTAGAAATCCCTTCTTCTTTCATTCTTTCAAGAGCTACGCGTGGTCCATCCTTTTCAATCGTTATAGTCTCAGGACGCTTCATAATGTTTTCAGCATTTAAAATCTTAGATCGATCAACGTCTTCCACGAATCTTTCTACATAATCATTGGCAGGGTTCACCAATATTTCTTCTGGAGTACCTATTTGAACAATCGAACCATCTTTCATGAGTGCAATCCTATCACCAATTCTTAGAGCTTCATCTAAGTCATGAGTGATAAAAATGATAGTCTTCTTCATTCTCTCTTGAAGATCAAGAAGTTCATCTTGCATTTCCTTCCGGATTAAAGGATCAAGTGCAGAAAAAGCCTCATCCATTAACAGCACTTCAGGATCATTGGCAAGAGCTCTCGCCAATCCGACACGTTGCTGCATCCCACCAGACAGTTCAGATGGATATTGATCAATGTTTGCACCTAACCCAACTAAATCTAGAGCTTCAATTGCTTTTTTGCGGCGGTCCTCTTTGTTCATTCCTTGGACTTCCAAGCCATATTCCGCATTTTCTAAAATGGTACGATGAGGGAATAAAGCAAATCTTTGGAATACCATACTTAACTTTTCACGTCTAACTTGACGTAAATCTTTTTTATCCATTCTAGCCAAGTTACTTCCATCAATAAAAACATCACCGACCGTTGGCTCGATAAGTCGATTAATTAAACGGACCAATGTGGATTTTCCACTTCCTGAAAGACCCATGATAACAAATGTTTCTCCTTCTTCTACTTCAAAAGAAGCTTGATTGACGCCAACTGTGTTACCAGTTTTTTTGAAAATCTCTTCTTTCTTCATCCCTTCTTCCATAAGTTTCAAGGCATTCTTTGGGTTCTTTCCAAAGACTTTGGATAAGCCTTTCACTTCAATAATCGGCATATAAGTTCACCTCAATTTTTCATTCAATCTATAAAAATGCCAAAAGTATTCACTCGCTAAAAGCCTCTTTAACTATAACTCTACTACTAATTTCGCACAAACTGTATATTCTTTTAAATAAGTTGATATAATTCATACAGATAAAACTGTACAATATAAACATGTAACTTGCTCCTTTTTCCTTAAATATGCTCCAATTTTTACATAGATCGTCCATTTCCATTTTTTATATTTTTAATGTACGGTAAATATTAGTACATGATGAAGGAGGTCTCTTCATGACGATATCGAACAAAACGATTGCTCTTCGAATTCAAGAGGATATCATTAACGAGTTTACGAAAACGATAGAAATGTTCGACCTTACTCCTTCCGAAGCTCGGTTATTCGCCACTCTATATTTATATGGCGAACCAATGACCTTAGATGAAATGAGCGAAGCATTGGGGAAAAGCAAAACATCTATGAGTACTGGAATTCGTACATTACTAGACCAGAAGCTTGTGGAACGCGTTTGGAAAAAAGGGGAAAGAAAGGATTATTATAAAGCTGATGAAGCTCTATACAAGAAGTTTATGTCCAATTATACTCAACGTTGGCTCGAGTTAACTATCCGTCAAAAAGAAGCATTATCTAAAATAAAACATCACATAGAAACTTCTCAAGTAAAGGGTGACCAAGACTTTGGGCACTTTATTGAAAAAATCCAAGACATGATTGAATTCCACGATTCATTAGAGAAAGTTTTCAAAGGAATTGCTAAAAAAGGCTAATTCACCCTCTGAAAAATGTGAACATTTTGTGAACATTTAAAAACTATAAAATCTATTCTTTATTCTTAAGTATTTTATTGTCATAATAATAGATAACAAGTAATCTATTATTATTTGAAGTTGGTGGAATTATGACGGATCGTGAGTCTGTAAGAGAAGCCATTCTTTACGGTCACAAAACGGTTCAGTTGAGTAAAGCGTTATGGAAGGCTGTAGAGAAAGATTGGCAACAGTGGATCAAACCTTATAATTTAAACATCAACGAACATCATATTTTATGGATTGCCTTTCATTTAAAAGGCGCCAGTGTGTCTGAAGTTTCAAAGTTTGGAGTTATGCACGTTTCGACAGCTTTTAACTTCTCCAAAAAGTTAGAAGAAAGAGGCTTACTCACTTTTTCAAAGAAAGAGAATGACAAGCGAAATACTTACATCGAGCTTACCCAGGCTGGTGAAGATCTTCTTCTGGAGACATTAGAAAACTATGTACCCACTGAACATAGTTCCTTTCAAGGTGCCTTGCCTTTAAAAGAACTATACGGAAAGTATCCCGAGTTGTCAGAACTAGTAGCTATTGTTCGCCAAATTTACGGGAAAGATTACATGGAAATATTCCAAAGAAGTATGGAGAACATCGACAAAGATTTTTATGATGAGCATGGCATTTTAAAAAAGACCAGATTACCAACTAAACAACAAGACTCGTGATCCTAAAATTATAAACTATAGAGAACGAATTTCTTTTCTAAAATTTTGAAAAGGCTTTCGTTCTTTTTTTTCTTTTCCTTTGTTTTACTGTGCAATAATATTGTCATATTTCCTAGCAAAAAAATAAAAAAAAGTATTGATTTCTCTTGGTAAAAATCGTATGATTCCATGGTATAAGATCTTTAAATGATCTTTTGCCTACTCACAATTAGCGCTATTATGCAAAAAATAGTAGTGAGTGGAATTAAAGAGATTGTTTACCTTTTTAAACAATCCCATGACCCAATTTTGTGACCTAATAGGGGGATTTACAATGAATTGCTGGAAATCAGTAAACATCAGCCATGATTATGGATCATCACGTGTTCATCTGATGTCTATTATTCTAGGACTAATATCTTTTTTAGTTTTATATGTACCTTTTTCAATGTATCATGGAGTAATAGAAATTCATGAAAATGGAATATACTTTTTTGTGGGATTTGTAATCTTACTACCTTTTATGCATAGGCTGACCCATATACTTCTGGCTGTCATACTATACAAAAAAATACACGTTAAGTTTAAATGTAAAAATCCTTTGATTCCGAGGCTTTGTTATAAACTTGATTCACCTTTATCAAAATTTTCTTCCATTTTTCTCGCATTAGGACCTAGTATTTTATTAACATTACCACTTTTAATTATGGCGAATATATTCGTTGGTTATATGCCGTATCTTATGTTATTAGCCTCTTGTAATATAGCACTTTCTTTTACTGACTTTATATATATGCACCAGTTCTTCAAAGCACCTAAACGTTGTATAATTGAAGAAGCAAAAGAAGGTTATGATATTCTAATAAAACCGTAATAATTCTTTTTAAACCTACTTCTACTTGAAGTGGGTTTTTCTTATGCCATTCCAGTCCAACAATTTAAAAATATGAATAGCATCTTTCTTGTATTTTATGATATTTCTGTTCAAGCTAATGAATTTTTGGTACAGTTATTACTGTATTTGCAAAAGGAGGTTCATTTATGCTTTTTTTCTTTATTCCCTATGCTTTATTTATCTTGTTTCTTTTTAATTCATTGACCCATAATCTTGTCCTTCGTACGGAAATGTCTCAGGAAAAACAACCTTTTGTATTTAGGACAATCAATATTTTGATTACGATCCTTCTCCTGTCTTTTTATGTTGAGGTAAGATTTGGTACAGTGTAAGACAAAAACTCCGGTAATAAATAAACCGGAGTTTTTTTAGGTAGATGCAAGATTTAGAACCAAGCGGCACCTACGATTATTAACAGAATGAACAATACGACGATTAAAGCAAAGCCCCCAGTGTAACCGTGGCTCATGAAAATCCCTCCTTATTTGTAGGCTACTGTATCTTATGCAGATGCATGAAGAATGAATGGGCTCTTTGCCCAAAATAAGGTGAAACTTCAATTAGTTGCCGTCCCCCACTGATTGTTAGCATCCAAGGGTATGACCCAAAGGCCCTGCCCTTAACCGTTTGGACATTTACAGGCATTTATCCCTCACCTACTCTTTTCGTATCACTTAAGGCTTGAGTTGGGGGTATTACTCCCATGAAATAAAACATTAAATTTTTCATTCTTGTTGGTGAAGCTTGACGGTTGGCTGCCCGTTCAGGCGAGATAAAGTGAAACTTCAAATTGATGTATAATCACCCTATTTATTTTTTATTAAGATATGGTATATTATTTTAAGGAGAAAAGGACAAGCAAATGTAAAATCCAACATATAGGAGTGGACAAAGTGTTTAAAAAATTATTAATTTCAGGGGTAGTTGTTTTATCTTTGGCTTCCCTTGTTGCATGTACTGAAAACGAAGTTCAAAAAGATGAAGAGGAGTTAGTGGTGGAAACTTCAAAAGGGAATATTACAGAAGAGGAATTTTACCAAGAACTTAAGGATCGATATGGTGAGGCTCTACTTCATGAGATGGTTATAACAAAGGTTCTTGAGGAAACTTATGGTTCGGTTGATCAAGAAGTTGATGCTGAAGTCCAACGTCTAAAAGATGAATTTGGTGATCAATTTGAAGCGGCCTTGCAGCAAAATAATTATAAAAATGAAAATGATTTCCGTAAGGATGTGAAATTTGGTTTGTTGCAGGAAAAAGCAGCGACTGAAGGTATAGAAATTACGGATGAAGACATCGAGAATTATTACAACAACATGAAGCAAGAAATACAGGCAAGCCATATTTTAGTGGCAGATGAAGAGTTAGCTCAAGAGATTTATGAGAAAGCTAAAAACGGAGACGACTTTGCTGAATTGGCTAAAGAATACTCCACAGACCCTTCTGCTGAATCCGGTGGTGACCTTGGTTATTTTGGCGTAGATCGAATGGTCCCTATATTTGAAGAAACAGCTTATAGCCTAGATATAAATGAAATTAGCGAACCTGTACAGTCTCAATTTGGCTGGCATATCATTAAAGTAACTGATAAACGCGAGGTCAAAGAAGAAGTACCTCCACTTGACGAAATAAAAGATGACATAAAAAGCAAACTTATTAACCTCCAAATTAATGCGGAAGAAGCGAAAGCGAAAATTGACCAACTCATCAACGATTCGAATGTAGACATCAAAATTGATGAATTTGAAAATCTGTTTAATGAAGAATAAGAAAAGCGCAAGCGCCCTTCGAAACAAGAAAAGCACTTGTTTCTGCGAAGTAGCTCTATGTAGCTTTCCTTACTCAAGGCAAAAACTTCGAAGATTACTCGAGGAAGCTTTTTTGCTGGAGCTAGACAAATTTTATACTTTCTTATCTTGTAACAAAAAGCAGTGCTTGTTGGCACTGCTTTTTGTTAGCTTGTTTTTTTATGTCGATCTTTTTTTATTCTATCCATATACACTTGGCCTTCTTTTTCAATTACCTGCATTTCATCTTTGTAATCATCTCTCATAGCTCTCAACGCCATATATCCACTGAAAAGAATCATTAAGAAAATCAACAACACCCACAATGGGACACTAGTAAACATAAAGGGTCACCTCACGCTTTTTTTCTATTGTATGAACCCTTGTCCCATTTTAGAACTATGTCTTATGTTGTTGATGTGGGTTGGACTTTTTCTAGCCTATGGAACAGAATACTGTAAAGAAATGCCCCACTTAATGCAAGAACACCCAATAAGATGAACACTACCTGATAAGAGAACCAATCTGAAAAGGCTAAACTAATTGGGGCTAGTAGTCTCCCAATAGTAAATCGCAGACTAGCAGCAGAGAAGTATCGGCCTCTCATGTGATCAGGGGCAAGCTTAGAAATAAAACTTTCCTGGACCCCTGCCACCATAAGCTCTGCCAGTGTGAAGATTGAAATAAGAATCAGTAACACCCATACATTCGTAAAGAAACCAAACAGGGATATAGCAATCGCGTATAAACAGCTAGATAGGATGAACGCTCTTGATTCTTTATATTTACTCATAACCTTCGTTATATAAACCGTAAATAGAGCTACAAGGAGTCCATTGGTAGCCAGGACAAGTGAAAAAGCTTGTGCCCCTTTTACTTCCCATTTCCAATCAAAAATTCGCAATAGAGTTTGCTGACCAACACTATCCTTCATATAAACGGAAATAATGAGGTCTAATTGCATAAAGGTTTGAGCAATCAATATACCAGCAAGAATAAATAGTAGAAACATCTTATCATTTACAATAATTTTATAATCCTGTATTTCATCCCAAATAGCTGAATACCAGGATCTTTTTTTCGTCTCCTTTTTTGCTTGTAAAGGAGCTGTTTCCCTTAGATATCGGGATAGAACAAAAGCTAAAATAGCACTTATTATGACTCCAGCAAGAAGCATTTGGAATCGATATTGGAAGAACACAAGTCCCCCAATAATAGGGCCAACAACAACTGCGATATTAATTGCAGTATAAAAAACGGCAAACACCTGTGTTCGGTTTTTCTCATCTACCACATCAGCAACCATAGCATGGGAAGCTGGCCAATAAAACGATCCACAAATACTTAATAGGCTAAAAGCAATGAAGGTTGCAAGAGGAGAATTCCACCACGGAGAATTTGCCGCTGCAAAAAGGACAAAAGATATACTTTGCCCCATCACAGATAATACCATCATTTTTTTTCGACCATATCGGTCAGCACAGTACCCCCCTACAAGATTGGCAATTACAGAGAAAAATTGCGATATAATCAATAATATACTTGCTTCTTTTTTACCAAAGGTATCCGAAAAAAAGATCGTCATAAACGGAAAGAAGGACCAGAACAAAATGTTCATTACACCTTCACCGTACAATCGTAGTTTTAAATTAAAGTCCCAGTCTTTCCATTTCATAAAAAATTCTCCTATTCAATTTTCACCATACCTTGTGATAATGGTTTATAAAAGCTACGATTATCCATAGCAAATAAGCGGTCAGTAAATTCACCTGGAGCAACTTTCTCAAGAGCTCGATCTAACATATTCATTTTTGCATCGATCAAATCAATCATGTGCAGAATTTCAGCTTCTCTAATCATCGGAGTCTTAGGACTTCCCCATTCGTTTTTTCCATGATGAGAAAGAATCATATGTTTCAGTAGCAATACATCTTCACCTTCAATTTCCAACTCTTGTGCCGCAAGTGTGATTTCATCACTCATGATAGAGATATGCCCTAGTAATTTGCCCTCCAATGTGTAAGAAGGTGCTGCAACACCAGAAAGTTCCTTTAATTTGCCAAGGTCATGAAGAAGAACTCCGGCATAAAGCAAGTCAAGGTTAAGGGAAGGATATAATTGAGCCAGGCTTTTAGCTAAATTAAGCATACTGACCACATGATGGGCTAACCCCGAAACATATTCATGATGATTTTTAGTGGCTGCAGGGAAAACAAAAAAATCATCATTATATTTTTTTATAAAATAGCGGCAAATTCTTTGGAGATTTGCATTTTTCATCTCAAAAATCACTTCGGTTATGCGGTCCATTAACTGACTTTGCTCGACAGGAGCCTTTTCTAGAAAGTCCGAAAGTTGAACACCGTCCATTGGACTACTCAATCGAATTTGTTGAATTTTTAATTGTGGCTTCCCACGAAACTGATTGATTTCTCCACTCACTTTTATAATTTCTGGTGGCTGAAAATGTTCTTCATCCTCTTTGGTTGAGTCCCATAGTTTTGCCTCCATTTCACCTGATGCATCCTTTAGGATCAATGTTAGGAAGGGCTTCCCATTACTTGCCGTCCCCTTTGTTACAGACTTTACTAACAAGAAGCCATCAAAGGCTTCTCCAATTTGATAGTTACTAATTCCCCTCATTTCAATTCCCCTCCCTTATGCCTAATCCCTTGGAATAAGCTTAAAAATTTCTCCTGACTCCACAACTTGGATAAATTTCATGAGCCACTTATAATAATTTTTTGCATACTCAAGCTTTTCTAGATCATTGGTAATCTTCTCTTTGAGATGTTCATCTGTTGTCACCTTAAGAAGATCATGTAAGCTCTCAATGGTTTCCTCCGCCTCATCAATGTTTGTCTCCGTAAAACCTCTCCATCGATTCCCAAACAAAGATGTAAACGATTTATACCAATCTTCTTCAGAATGATATAAATCCTTCCTTATTCCCTTTTTATAGGCAGTTTCAACCATTCTTAATTCTGATAACGAGCGTACACCTGTCGACATACTTGTCTTACTCATTTGTAATGCTTGACTCATTTCATCTAGTGTTAATGGCTTTTCAGAAAAGTAAAGGACTCCATATAAGCGACCTACTGAGGATGTAATTCCATATAAGGACATATTCTTTGCGATCACTTGGATAAACTTTTCAATCGTTTGCTCATACTCATTCCATTCTTTAGTAGCTTTTTCTTCAGCCAAAATAGAAACCTCCGTTTGTTAGACCTTTTTGCAAAAACAATTTTATCATGATTCAAAGCAATTCGCGAGATTTCATAGATTTTATAGACTTTTTTTTATAATTTTAGGATCATCTAATCTTAAAACAGGAATGGTGCTGTGTTTCCCTTCAAAGTCATATTGATTCGCTGTAAACATCAAAATCTGGTGATAATCGCTTAGTTTAGCTAAGGCCTGAAATAGATTTTGGCGGCGGTCCTCATCAAAGTGTACAAAAGCATCGTCCAAAAAAAACGGAAACCTGACTCCCTGATTTGAAGTTAAGCAAAGAGCAAACCTTAAAGCTATATATAATTGTTCCTTTGTTCCTTGGGATAACTCCTCAACAGCAAATGGAACATGGTCATATCGTTGAACCATAAAGCGATTAGAAACATTAACAGGAGCATAGACATTCTCATAGGTTCCATCTGTTAGCTCAGAAAAAAGCTCCGATGTGACAATCAGCAAATCTGGTAAACGTTCTTCTTTAAATTTTCTCTTGGCGCGTTGAAGCATATCCTCTTGAATAGTTAGCTTAACCCATTCTTTAACAAGTACTTGTAGACGATCTTTTTCTAGTTGCATTTTTTCCTGTTGGATAGCCACTTCTGTAGAATTTTCGAGATGTTGTATAAGAGCTTTTTCTTTAGCGATATCCTCTTTTTTCTTGTCGAGTTGTTCCTCCAGTTCTTTCCCCAGTTCTTGTAAAGCCTTTGACTGCCCTTGCCAACCAAAAATATCTAATTGTTCCCGTAAGACTTCTTCTTGTTTTTCACGTGATGGTATGACAGAATGAATACGATTTTGGACTTTTTTCTCCTCTTGTTCTAAGCTTTGCTTTTCCCTTACTTCTTCTGCCTTTAGATAGTAAGCCTCTTCCCCCTCCACTTTTGCCTGTTCAAAAAATGCCCTTTCTTCACGCAACAATGGGGCCAACTTTCTCATGACCTCTGTTTGCTGACGATTAAGATCCACTAAATCTTGTTTGAGGTTTTGGATACGTTCCTTGGCGTAGGACAAGTTTTTATATTCCTTTTCTAGGGATAGTCGTTTTTCTTCAAAAGTTTCCCCGTCTAAAATAGATCTTTCTATGTCATTTTCAAACCTCTTCAATTCCTCTTGTAATTCTACGATTTTGCGAGTTAACGATTCCCTTTCTATCACTTGCTCTTTTACTTTCTTTAAATGTTTAAATACACTAGACCACAAAGATAGTTGAATGTCTGATAGAAAAGGGTATTGCTCTATTTCTTTTCTCTGGTTTTCCATTACTTCGTTCAGTAGGGTATCAATCCGTTGTATTTCTAGAGAAACATTTCTCTTCTCTTTTTTGCGTTCATTTAATAGTCTCATCAATTCTTTTTCTTCTTGGAAAATCTTCTCTTGCTCTAAAATATTTTTTTGGAGTTGTTTCTCCTCTTGAAGATGTTCATTTGTAATTGTGTTTTTATTACCACTTTGGAAATTTTCTTTTTTAGAAGTCATTAACATGTAAATCGTACTGATTAAAAAAAGACCTGCTACTATCAAGTAAAGTGGTTGCTGGGAAAACCAACTTACAACAGAGAATAATAGAGTGGCTATGAATCCAAAACCCAAGAATATTTTTCTCTGTCTTTCTTGCCATTTTCTCATTTCATTTCCCTGTTTTCTTTCAAAATCTTTCTTCCACTCTAGCTGTTGAATATTCTGAAGTGCCTTTTTCCAGTCTTCCCATTCATTTGAATCTACTTTTTTCTTGGGTAATGTCTGAAGAGAATTCTCTAGTGTTTGAATATTTTCTGACAGTTGTCTTTCTTTTTGAATCAGCTTTTCTTGTTCTTCCTTATACTTCCGATCATCTAAATAAAGCTGCAACCAATATTCTTCTTTGTAAAAGGGTAAATCCATTTGCTGAATGTCTTCCTCTACTTTTACCCCCATTTCCCTTTGCTGCTCTATAATTTTGTTTTGAATAGATTCCAAATCTTTTTGTTTTTGTTTGAATTCTGAGCTCTTAAATTGATATTCCTGGATTCCCTTATAAAGTCTTTGAACTTCTTTTTGCTCACCTTCTGTTTTGTCTTTTGGTGTTAAGGTTTGAAGTTCAGATTCTTTTTCTTCCATTCTGTACTCAATAGACTCTTTTTCACTTAGGAGTGGGCGAATTTGTTCTTTCAACGATTGATGTCTAGCGATCCCGTTGCTAGGAAAGGAAATATATTCATCCATGTTACTTAATTTTTCTTTAATCTCCAGATATTCCTGTAAAAAGGGAGCTGCTTGGATTTTTCGGTCTAAATCCTCGATTTGAAAAGAAATATTTTTCTTTTCCTTTGTTAAATTGGTGATTTCCTTGGAAAGTTCCTGAAGTTTTTCATGACTGTCTACATATTTCTTTTCTTGCTGTTTTAGCTGGTGGAGTTGTGCTCCACTTTCCTTTAATTCGTTGAGAAGATCATTAATTTCCGGTTTCTTTCCTCTTTCTTTAAATAATTGTTCTCTTTGCGCTTGGATTCTTCTTTCTAATTCATTAATCTTTTTAGTACCACTCATTCCCAAACCAAATAACAAGTCCCCAAGTTTTCCTTCATCCATTTGTTCAATATCTTGGAGATCATGGACATCAAAAGAATAAATAGCATCAACCATTCTTCGATCTAATCCGCCATATATTTTTCTTAACCACGATTCATCTTTTACTTCTCCATCAGAGAAAAGGCATCTCGCCTCGTTATTCCATTGTCCATCTATCCTTTCTAAGATAAAACTTCCATAATTGGGATGATCGATCCAGGCTCGCCCACCAATAGGACCCCCCTTTTTCGGCCGAAAAAATTCTCTTTGCTTAGGAGGTAGTCCAAAAAACAGATACAGGAGAAATTTTCGCAAAGAACTTTTTCCCGATTCATTTTTACCTTGAATTACCGTAATTCCATGAGATTTTATGGATAGAGTGAAGTTCTGCCATTTCGCAAAATTATAAATTTCTATTTTTTCAATTTGCATCTTTACTCCTCCAATAAAGCTTCTAAAAGTTCAAATTCTGCTTCTCTTATCAATTCGCGCCAGTCCTCATCAGTGATTTCTTGGATGTACTTACGGCCAATGGAATGTTTTGTAATGGGGGATAATAGATCTTGAGAAGGGGGCTCTTCATTATTCATTCTGATTAACTCCCCAATGAAATGAGAATGATGGGCTAACTCCTCGCGATCCCACTCTTGTCGAAATTCCATTTGGAACTGATCGACCCAAATCCATAGATCATCTTGGTCTTCTCCATCATTTAATAGATCCAAAAATTCCATTCTAGCATGGGGATCCTTTAATCTCTTTTCTAACTGACCATCTCCTATAAGTTTCAGGGAAATAACCATTTTTCCATGATCTCGTTTCAATTCTTCTTTTTCTTTATGAAAAAAATCCATCCATTCCTCTAAAGTCGAGTATTGATTCAGATTGTATTCCAGTGTCTCAAAAAGAATATCTTGTACAAAAATTTGATTCATAACAGGAGGATGATTTTTGGAGAGCTCCACTAGAAAAGCTCCCTTTTCTCCTTGCTCTTTTCGATGTCTTCCTTGGATATTACCTGGATAAACAATGGGTGGATCCTCGTTCAATATTTGTTGCTTGTGAATATGGCCTAAAGCCCAGTAATCAAACCCCTGCTGAAGCAAATCCATTTTTTGAAAAGGAGCATACACATCATGATCGGTATTGGTAGCCAAACTTCCATGAAGCATAGCAATTTGAAAAGCTTCGTTGAATTCTTTATTAAATTCGAGCGCTTTGTTATCATATAATGATCTTCTTTCATAGCTAAATCCATGTATGGATGCTACATGAAGATTATTTTTGAAAAAGGGCTTTGTAGTTACGTTTTCTGTTTCAAAAATCTTTACGTTAGGAGGATAATCAACAGGAAAATAATCACCAGACAGGTGATCATGGTTCCCGTGTTGCACAAACACTTCAATTCCCTTTGCGTGAAGCTTTTGACATTCCTTTCGAAAGCGAATTTGCGAGGTGAGACTCCGTGCATCCTCATCAAAAACATCCCCAGAAATTAATAGGAAATCCACTTTTTCCTCCATAGCAATGTTAGTTAATGTTTCAAAAGCTTTATATGTACTTTCGCGTATATCTTTTAATAATCCCTTAGGAATGTTGGTCATCCCTTTAAAAGGTGATCCTAGATGTAAATCAGCACAATGTATAAAACGAATCTTTTCCATAAAGATCCCTCTCTCCTCTTCGTAACTTCCCTTTCATTTTACCAAACTTTTCTTACGAATGCACGTTCGGATTATATTGTTTTTTCTTATGGTCATCCTAAAGATTAGGAGGTGATTGGAATGCCAAAACGTACAAAAAACCCAAGTCAACGTGCCGTTAGTGCAGCAAGTGTGAAAGGTTTAAAAAATCGTGGTCAAAATGAGGAATTTGGTAAGGAACACTTACATCAGACAACGAATATGCAATATGGAGCTGAAAATACGAGTAAGGAAGATGATTAATTTTTTATTTGTTTGGTAGGAGTGTAAGACCCCCCTGGGCAATTGTTGAGTTGCCTAGGGGGGTCTTTCTGCAGTTTTGCTCACATATTTTTTGTTTTGCGTCGAAGTTGTTGGCGGTTCGACGCTCTTTAATGACTTTTTATCATTTTTGCGCTGAAGATGATGTGAGTTCGACACTCTTTGTTAGCTTGTGATCATCTTTAAGTCGAAGATTTCCTGATAAGAAAACCCAAAATAGTGTTTAAACATGATTAACTGACGATCTTCATGTGAACATTGGTCTAAAACCATAAAGACTTCACTCTTTTCTGGTATTCCGTGTTCTGATTCTTCTTCTTTCAATACCGTCTGCCCTCTCATCTTAACGAGTAATTTTTTTAAACGGTATTTTTTGCGAAGATGTGTATGAAAAACATTTCTGGCAATAAAGAATAACCAAGTCTGTGGTTGAGAGTTCCCTTGAAAAGACTCGCATGCTTTACAACTTTTATATATACTTCTTGCGTTAAATCATAAGCATCTTCTATAGAACCACTTTGCAAGTACATATAATTCAAATCTCTTGATAAGGGTCATTTAAACAGGCTTTGATCAAAACCTCAGTATCCAATTTGCGTGTTCATAATAATAGTCGCTCATTCCGTACAGTTTCTTACAAAAAGATTTATGTATTGATTGTGGGAGAGTGTCTTTGCTCAGTTTGAGTCCTTTATGCTCAAAGCTTATCCCTTATGCTCAGAATTAACCCTTTATGCTCGGGTTTGGATATCCCTATGCTCAAAATTTGTAATTTTATGCTTAGTTTTTCAGGGAAAATGCTCAAGATTGCCCCCTATAGCTCAGAGTATTTCCTTTATGTTCAGAATCATCATCAAATGCTCGGAATCTGATATACCTATGCTCAAAATAGAAGAGATTAAGCGCTGCTTTTATAAATCAATGCTCTATGTGAACTCTCTAAGCTCAATTCAGATTCATTAAGCTCAGAATTTATCTTCTATGCTCACCCCTAGCTCCATCATCAAATTAATAAGAAAAGCGTAAGCGCCCTTCGAAACAAGAAAATCACTTGTTGCTGCGAAGAAAATTCTTAGAAGCATTTCTTGTGATCATCGACGTAAGGCGGTGGACCTCGTCGATATTAAGGATCGTCGGCTAAAACCGTCCCATCGTGTGGTGACCTACATCGTGTAGGCCCAAAGGAAACACGGTTCACGAGGGCTCGCATCCTGCGAGTCAGTTCGGTGTTGCGACAAATGTTTTCGGTGGGCCGAGTAATCGGATGTCGCGTTTTTAACCGAACCTCCTTCATCGATGTTGACTTATCGATGGAGAGGAGGGAACCGACTCTAGTCGATAGGGCGCTGGAGCTAGACAAATTTTATACTTTCTTGTAAGAAAACTTGGCATTCGCCAAAC
This sequence comes from Bacillaceae bacterium S4-13-56, assembly GCA_040191315.1. Classification (NCBI taxonomy): domain Bacteria; kingdom Bacillati; phylum Bacillota; class Bacilli; order Caryophanales; family Bacillaceae; species Bacillaceae bacterium S4-13-56. Next base: position 44,773 of record JAWJLM010000033.1, read on the forward strand.
CTTTGTAGCGAATGCCTTAGTTGCACATATGCAGATAGGAAGGTTTTATACTTTCCTATCTGCCAAAAAAACACGGTCATCCCCCTTTAGAGACCGCGGCAAAACCATTAATAAGTTAATCTTTCTTTGACAAAGACAACGCTTGTTTAAAATCCTTCAATGAGGATGAGGCACCGTACAAAAGAACTCCTCCTCTGTAGACTCGAGCCCCTATCCATGCAAATAATGTAATAGTTCCTATCAAAATTCCAATAGATAAAGCGACTTCCCAAATCGGAACATCAAGCATTCCGACACGTAAGAACATAATCATTGGCGCGAAGAATGGAATGTAGGAAGTAATCGTTACAAATGTGGATTCAGGCATATTTAAGCCAAACATCGAAATCATGAACCCAGCCACTACCAATAATGTCATAGGAGTAATGATTTGCTGAGCGTCCTCTATTCTACTTACTAAAGATCCAAGCATGGCTGCTAGTGTTGCATAAAGTAAATATCCTAATAAGAAAAAAACTACAGCATAAACAAAGATTGAAACATCCAGGTCCTGAACACCGAAGTATTCGAAGTAGCCACCCGTTAGCTCAGATTGATTGTTTCTTAATGAAAAGTATCCAGTTAGAATAATAGCTAAGAATTGTGTTAAACCAATCAGAGCTACGCCAAATATTTTGGCAAACATCTGTAACACAGGTGGTGCACTGGAAATAAGGATCTCCATAACTCGTGAAGCCTTTTCCTTTGCGACTTCCATAGCAATCATATTTCCATACATTAAAACAGCAAAATAGATTAAGAATAGAATAATGTACACTAATCCTCGTGCTTGTGTAAGTTCTTCTTCTGTTTTTGCATTGTCTTGTAAAGCTGATTTTTCAAAGGAAACAGGAGCAAAAATTTGTTGGATGGTTTGCGGATCAAGATCAGCTGCCTGAGTTGCAACGCTAACTTTTACCTGCTGCAAGGCTTGTTGCACTTGGTTACTCACTTGATTTTCAGCAATCTGCATCGCATAATAAGTTGCCTGAGGTACCTGTTGATTATCTAAAGTCACATGCAGGAGGCCATCATACTCACCACTATTAACCGCTTCTTTTCCATTCTCCAAATCTTCCGAGTAAGAAACTACTTGCAGCTCATCCTCAGTCATAATCGCCACCTGTTGACTTAAAGAATCAAATACAGCACCTGTATCATCAATTACGGCAACTTTACGATTATTTTCTTCCCCATCACTAAAAGAATCCATAATGGATTGTAAATTAGTTAACCCAATAATTAATAATATGGTAATAATCGTAGTCGCAATAAATCCCTTTGACTTTAATGTGCTAGTATACGTATGACATAAAATAATCCAAAACTTACTCATAGGAAGCACCTACTTTTTCAATAAAAATATCTTTTAAGGAAGGTTCTTCTAAGCTGAACGTTCGAACGAATCCTTTCCCAGCTAAAATTTCATACAATTCTTTGGCTATCTCTTCTCTCTCCACCTGTAATTCACAACCCTCAGCAGTTGGAGAATATCGAACGACTCCTTTCTCATTTTTCAAAAAGTCGACATTGAAATCAGCATGAATTCTAATGGTTTTCTTACCGTAGGCTCTTTTAACATCTTTTAATGATCCATGGACAACCGGTTTACCCTTATGTAATATACAAAGATGTTCACATAATTCTTCAACGTGCTCCATACGATGAGAAGAAAATACAATAGAAGTCCCATTTTCCTTTAATTCTAGTACAGCATCCTTTAAAAGCTCCACATTTACTGGATCCAATCCACTGAATGGCTCATCCAAAATTAATAGTTTTGGATTGTGGATAACAGCTGTTATAAACTGAATCTTTTGTTGATTCCCCTTTGAAAGCTCTTCTACTTTTTTGTTTTTATAATCAGGGATCTTAAAACGTTCCAGCCAATAATCCAGTTCATTTAAAATACTGCTTTTATTCATTCCTCGAAGTCGACCTAGGTATACGAGTTGATCTTTCACCTTTAACTTAGGATATAATCCTCTTTCCTCAGGTAAATACCCAACAATATGACTCAACTTATCGTCAATTCTTTGCCCGTTCCAGGAAATACTTCCTTTTGTCGCATCCATAAGCCCTAAAATCATCCGAAAAGTTGTTGTCTTTCCAGCTCCATTCGCCCCAACAAAGCCAAACATTTCACTTTCCGGTATGGATAAAGATAGGTCATCTACAGCTACAAAGCTCCCAAAACGCTTTGTTACATTTTTCAACTCAAGACTCAAAGTATTCAACTCCTCCTTCTTTCTATGAAAAATTACGAGGTATGTTTCAAAAAAGTTTCAAATATACTAATCTTGTTAAAATTTTTCATTTGCATGCATTCTATTACTCATTTTTCAGTCCATATTGTAAAATAAAGAAGAATATGGAAGCAAGGGGGGAGAAACTAGTGAAAAAATACTTCTTAACAGTTTTTGAAAAGGATGGATCATCGCTTTTAGATGAGGTATTTGAAGAGGAAAATGACAGGCAAGCCAAAACAAAAGGGGAGCAATTATTAGAGGAAAAAGGATATCTTGAACACACCCATCGTTGCGTAGCACCAGAAGGACATCTTGTACTGTTCCATAGATAATTTTTAGAAAAACTTGGCATTCGCCAAGCCTTTGTAGCGAATGCCTTAGTTGTACTTATGCAGATAGGAAAGTTTTATACTTTTGTATGAAAACAGACCCTGTAAAACTTTTGTATACGTGATCAAGTCACAATAGATGGTACTTCTATACCGTCACAACCCGTTTCTTATGCAGGGTATCCTTTTTCAGGATCCACCAATGTATATTTCGACCTGGTCATATTGTTATTAAAGGTATTCCCAAAGATGAACAAGATTTATCCTCCTTGTTTGATTAGGAATCCATTTTCATGGTAGATGGTGGCTCCGCGAAGCGAGCCATAATGATTTCTTATCTTTTAAGAAAAGCGCAAGCGCCCTTTGAAACAAGAGAAGCACTTGTTTCTGCGAAATAACTCTATGTAGCTTTCCTTACTCGGGGTGAAGATTATTCGATGAAGCTTTTCGCTGGAGCTAGACAAATTTTATGCTTATCTTTTAAAAAAGGTCATCAAGGGGTTATCTTGATGACCTTTTGCTGTTTAACATTTGATAAAATGTAATCTAGACCTTCCATTGATGACCTTTTATAAATAATATAGGTCAAAAGGTAATCACCTATTGAAATACCCTTATTTCCCTTCGAATTTGGGTCTTCTTTTTTCTAAAAAGGCTTGTACACCTTCTTGGTGATCAGCAGTTTGTCGCATTTTCCATTGCATTTCTTTTTCTTGTTCCAAGTATTTTTGAAGCTCCTTATATAAGGAACGGTGATAGATTAACTTAGTTGCAACAACTGATTGAAGTGGACGGCTATGCCAATATGCAACGACTTCATCTATAAGGCTTTCCAAGTCCTTTTCGACGATTAAGTCCACTAAACCATGTGTTAGAGATTCTTCTCCTTCAAATTCCTGCCCGCTCCAAATGAATTTGGATGCCTGCGTCACTCCAAGGCGTTCTTTTAACCAGAAATGTCCCCCACCATCTGGAACAAGACCAATTCCAATAAAATTCATGGATAGCTTATGTCTTTTGTGAGCGATTACATAATCACACGCCAACGCAAGACTAAGTCCCAGACCAACTGCAGGTCCCTGTATCATTGCAATTACTATTTTATCCATCAAGTAAATCTTAGTGATAATCTTTTCGATAAGTTCCATGATGTCATTAAAAGTTTGTTGATCAGAGATTTCCTTCATCATTGAGATGTCTCCGCCAGAACAAAAACCTTGCCCTGCTCCTCGCACAATCAAAAGTTTATGATCGTTTTGGTCCACCATTTCTAATGCCTCATCCAATTCAAGCAACATTTGTGAATTGATAGCATTAAGCTTCTTCGGTCGATTCAAAGTTAGAATAGAAACTCCCTGACGACTCTCTAAATGAATGAATTCCATAACCATTCCCCCCTTGTCTATCTATGTTGTAAAATTCTTGTTTTTTTGAAAAAATCCTTCTTTTGGGAAGAAAAAAGCAGACGATTCCCTTACTTCGTCTGCTTTCCCTTTTTCTATTGATCTTGACCATAAAGCTCTTCAAGGGGCTTCGTAATAATGGTACTAATATCATTAATTAATACATTTAAGCGTTGCTCTTCTTCCATAAGTTTAGAGATCACTGGGTTTTGTTGAACAACTTCTACTACTTTTCTGGCCTTTTCAACTTCTTCTTCAGTGATTTCTAAACCTTGCATTTGTTTTTGTTGAAGTTCAAGTTGTGTATCACGGAAGTCATCAAACATTCTTCTTGTTGACTCGTCCCCCATTACAGCATCAAAGGCTTGTTTCAAACTTTTGAACTCGTCACTTTCTCGGATTGCTTTTTCCATATCATTGGCGATATCATAAGTATTTTTTGACATGTACTGTTCCTCCTTGGAATTCATGGTCGGAACCATTTTTTACTGACCCTACCACTATAACAAAGTGAGAGTCTTCTGTATAGGAATATGGGCATTAGTTCATAAGTGTGACAAAAATTCCTTGCAAAAGTCCTATGATTCCTCCAAGTAACGCTCCTAAATAAGTGATCATTTTAAATTCTTTCTTTGAAATGGATAGCACCATTTCCTCTAAACGTTGAACGGAAAAAGATTCTACTTCATTTTTCACAATATCCGCAAGATGCAGACGGTCCATTAAGGAATCTAATCGCGTGGATAGGAAATCACCTGCACTCTCCACAACAAGAGGAACAAGTTTTTCCACAACATAAGGACGTATAGTTTCGAGCCACTGACTAACAGAACGATTCAGCCAATCTTCAACTGGCAACATATTGGAAACAACGTCTCCTAAGTGGTCCGCAATTTGAAAAGAGCTGATTTTTTCGTTCAATTCCTCTACAGGTTTTTCAAGAAGCTTTTCATATTCATTTACAAGTAATTCATAGACCATATGTTGTGCACTTTCAGAATGTAAGTAATCGATTAGGGCAGGTTGGAGTTTATCTGTCAATCCGTCATTTCCTAAAAAAGAGGAAAGCATATTCCCTAAAAATCCTTGTCCTTCTAAAAATTTTTCCGTGATATTCCCCATCATCCTGCGACCATCAGAACTTCTCATATAATTGGAAATTTTATTTAGAATATAACCACTTACATACTGAATGGAGGTTTCCGCTTTCTCCGAGAGTTCGCTTCCAATTAGTTCTTTTATGGTCTTATCGGAATGGGACAAGAGAATTTCCTGTATATTTTTCCCTATAAGTGAGGAAGCTTTCTCCTTGAGCATTTTTTCATCTAATCCAATTGAAAGTTGGTGCAATACCTCTTTCAACGTCTTCTCACTTTTCAAAAGATGAGTAATTTCATCTTGAGCCCAAACCACCATTTGCTTTTTAAACTCAGGTTCTTGAAATTTGTTACGTATTCCTGTTGGTGTTAACAAGTGTTGGACAACTATTTTTCCTAATTGTTCAGCTAATTCCTCTCTTCTTTTTGGAATGAGACCAGGAGTAAAAGGAAAGCGTTTTTTCCCTATGTAAACTGGTCGATAAGGTCTGAATAACATTTTTATTGCTAGTGAATTGGTTACTCCTCCAATAACTGCACCGATGATAACCATTAAAAGAATTAGCCAAAATGGGGACATACTACATCTACCTTCCTACATTCATTATCCTTTTTATTTTGGATGAACTTGTCACCTTCGTCAAGTTAGCAATTCATGTTTTTATTTTGGAACTCATATAGTAGTAAAAATACGCTTAAAGTAGGAGGAAAAATCATGGAATTTATTGATGTCCAAGTACGTTCACATAATGGTAGAAAAAACAGAATTGCTCTTCCAAGTAATCTGTATCATAAAGGAAAGGACATTAATAAATTACAAATAGGTCATGATGTCTATTCTTGCTCTTTTTTTATACACCCCCATTCTAGTAGTATTCATTTACCTCAGCACATGTTTGAAAGACTCCATATAAACAGTGGAGAAGAACTCCCTCTTCATTTTGCAGAAGACAAATTAATTCTACGTCCTCTCATTGGGATTTGGATGGCTGGTTTTAATTGGAAAGGTCTCATCTATCCAAAAAGAACAGCCTATGCCAAAGAACTATTACAAACAGGTGCAAAAATGGGATTTACTTGCTTTCTTTTTGGTTATCAACATATAGATTGGGAAACCAAAACTATTCGCGGCTTTCAATGGGAAAAGGAGGAATGGAAACAAAAATCTTTTCCTGTTCCGAATGTTATTTATAACCGTTTACCAAACAGGAAGGTGGAGCAGCATCCTTTCATAAAAGATGCCTATCAAAAAATATCTAAACATTCTACCATTTTTAATCCCTCTTTTTTTGACAAAGGTTATATTCATGAAATGCTAATGGAGGATCCAATATGCCATCCTTATATTCCAGAAACTATTCTCCATCCATCCCTACAAGGACTCAAAGCAATGATAGAGGAACATCCTTCCATCTATATTAAACCTAGAAACGGAAGTGTAGGAAAAGGTCTCATTCTATTAAAAAGAGATAGAATTAAAAATCACTACCAAGTGGATCGCTATCATAAAGGTAAAGTGGAAACTACTTACTACCCGACCCTAACTTATTGGTATGACCGTACATTCCCGAAAGGAGCACAGGGGTACTTAGCTCAACCCGATGTTCAATTACAAAAAAAGAAAGGATTTCCCGTCGATTTTAGAGTTCATACCAACAAAAATGATATAGGGGAATGGGAAGTTTCCCTTATTGCCTGTAAATTTGCAGGCAAAGGAAGTATAACTACACACGTGGAACATGGAGGAAAGGTATTTTCCTTGGAGGAAATCTTTACGGCCAAGGAAACTGATTGGTTAAAGCGAAGATTAACTCAAGTCTCTTTGCAAATGAGCAAAGTCATCGACAAGAATATAGAAGGAACTGTAGCAGAAATTGGTTTTGACCTTGGTATTGATGAGGAAGGAAGAATTTGGCTATTCGAAGCAAATTCGAAGCCAGGTGTTCACATATTTCAAACAGAGAACACCTTGAAGTTAAAACAAAATGCATTGCGGTTCCCATTTCTTTTTGCAGCATATCTCTTAACGAAAAATGAGTAGGATCCTTGCATGATGGCAGAAAAGTCTGTGAACAATAGGGATAAGGAGGTGTTTTCGATGGCAAAGCCTCATCCTAGAAAACAAAAAGATGTTCGAGAAGAAAAAGAAGTGGATGTTGACCGAATGATCAACGAGGGAATGGCTGGTGGCACAGTTAGTCATGAATATGGGCATGTGCATCTTGAACATGCAAGGGACTTACCCGATGAGCATGAACCATTTCCAACTACAGAGGAAAAAGAAGAATAAGAAAAGCGCAAGCGCCCTTCGAAACAAGAAAAGCACTTGTTTCTGCGAAGTAGCTCTATGTAGCTTTCCTTACTCGGGGCAAAAACTTCGAAGATTACTCGATGATGCTTTTTCTTTGGAGCTAGACAAGTTTTATACTTTATCTTGAAATAAAGCCCGGAATCACCCGGGCTTTTTATCTGCTTTTCACAAGCATCTGTACTGCTTCTTGAATTAAATCATCCGTTGACTCACCAGAATCGAGTTGCACACGAATACAAGTTTCTAAATTTTTTGCTACTACAAATCCAGCTGCACGATCTATAGCTGAACGAGCGGCAGACAATTGAGTGATGACATCTTTACAATCCTTACCTTCATCCATCATTTTAATAACACCACGAATCTGTCCCTCTATACGTTTTAAACGGTTCTTCATATCCTGGGAGTACTCATTCGTTTGTGGTTGCATAGTCTTCTCCCCCACCTTTTTTTTAATCTAAGTTTCTTACTAAGGATATGTTGATTATACAATACCTTTGACATTAAGAAAAGCGCAAACGCCTTCGATCATCGACGTAAGGCGGTGGACCTCATCGATAT
>JAWJLM010000034.1 GCA_040191315.1 Bacillaceae bacterium S4-13-56
ACTTTCACCTGTTAGAGTTCGCCCATGCCGGGCGAACTAGAAAAGCTCGCCTTAAGGCGAGCTTGTTTAATCATCATTGTTCATACCGATAAAGATAAAAATGAAACGGGCTAACTCTAATACTGCTACAAGTGCAGCAGCAACATAAGTCCAAGCTGCAGCATTTAATACTTTTCGGGTTTCCCTTTCTTCGTCATTTCTAATAATTCCAGAGGAAACTAATTGTCCCATGGCACGATTGGATGCATCAAATTCAACTGGCAAAGTAATAAGTTGAAAAAGTACACCAGCTGCCATAAAGATAATTCCAAATAAGATCAAATTTGAAGCGTAGAAAATCATTCCTCCAAGAATAAATAACCAAGAGAGATTGGTACCTAAATTGGCTACAGGAACAAGTGCATGTCGAAATCTCAAAAACGCATAATCAGTAGCATCTTGAATAGCATGACCTACTTCATGAGCCGCAACCGCTGCGCCAGCCATGGATGGTTGATGAAAATTATCTGATGACAATCGAACGGTCTTTGTTCTTGGATCATAATGGTCGGATAATACGCCACGGACTTCCTCTACTTTTACATTGTAAAGTCCATTATCATCTAGAATTTTTCGAGCTACTTGTGCACCAGTCATATGTGATGATACATATTTCTTTGAAAAAGTTTTATAGGTGCTTCTCACTCTCATATTAGCCCAAATTGGTATAATCATTAAAAATGCTACATAAATAAGATATGCCCCAAATGACATGTTCGTACTACCTCCATGGTGTAATTTTCTTTATTACTAAGGTCAATTTTAGTCAAATTACACGTAATCGTCAACTAACAAACTCAGCTTTCCGCAAGAAATTTTCTCCAAGCCACATAACTTAATGTTGCAGTAAGAATACTGCCTATAGTTAATAATAACCTCCAAAAAGAATCATCCGCCTGTCGATGGGGAGATTGAGCAACGATGGCCCATTTATCTTCCATCGTCATAATCGCCTCTTCTGTGTTGTCATCAAATTCTTTGGAATTTATGATTTGTCCAACTAACTCACGGAGATCTTCCCATTCTTGTTGATTTTCAATTGCAGGGTACATCACATCGTATACAGCAAATAAGTTCTCATATTCCTGCTTAAGTTCTCCTTTTAATCGTCCCCAATTCTTATCTTTCTTATCGATTGATACTGAAATCTTCATCAGTTTTTGCTCAAACATGTTTTTTCTAACCTGCCAAAAATCCTCCGAGTTTTTCCCAATAGCTTGAACCAAATACGAAATTCTAACAGCCTTATCCTTTTTTATTTGATTTGAATAAACAGGTTGGTCAATGATTTGTTGTAATTCTATGACATTTGATAACAGTGTATTTCTTACATTTGATTTTTCCCTTTCTTTTAGCAGTTCATCTTGAAAATTCAAAAGAAGGTTGTCCGCTTTTTGCCATTCACCATTTTCAACATATTCAACTAATTCATTCGCAAAATGCTCATATTCGTTTGAATGTAAGGCATTGACCCTAGAGTTAGTGTTCGGAACCAGTATTTCTAAAAGAAGTACACTGGTAATGATCACATAGGCTAGTACAATTTTTTTCCTCATTAGGCTCCCCACTCCTCTATTGTTCTCATCACATTTTATTCAAAAGAGTGAGCGTTTATGCCTAATGAAAAAATCTGTATTGATGAATCATTGTTTTCCTTACAGTAAGTGCATACGCAAGCGCGATACAAGCCACGCTTAACCAGAATGTAAAATAACCAATTTCGTCCATATAGTGGGAGAGTGAACCATAGACAGGCATCATATGAAAGACATAGTCTATGATTTCGTTATGTAAAACCCATAAAGAAGCAACTACTAAGTGTCTTATCTTGATACGATAATACGGACTATATAAGATACCTTGAATAGCCATCGCTCCATGGGAAGCAATTAACATATACCCTGTCCAATGCAAAGAACCTGAAACAAATAACGTCAGCAAATTCATGACAACGGCCCATATCCCATATTTTAATAACGACACTAAAGCCAAGGCCTCCATATATGGGAAATGTTTTTTTAATAAAAAGGCTGTTAATACGAAAACAAAAAATAAACTGGCAGTTGGGCTATCTGGAACAAATAACAAAAATTCCATCGGGGTTCTTTTTAATTGGTCCATATACCAATAGTAGCCGTAGAGAGTCCCCACAAGGTTAGTAATCCACAACAGCCATAGAAACGAGCGATTCATTAATATTGAGTAAATCACTTGCTTTCCTCCATTCAAAAAGAAAGCTGACTTTTTAGTCAGCTTTCTTAAAATCATTACTTCTCATTCATTTTAACAATAAATTCTGCAAGTTGCTCAAGTTCTTCATCGGTACCTTTAAATACTCCTGCAGGCATAGCTCCCTTACCATTTACAGCAATATCTTTAATCTCTTCTGCTGTATAATCAATATCTAATAAAGGTGGAGCAGAATCACCTTGTAGATCTGATCCATGGCACATCAAACAGTTATTTTCATAAACAGCATAACCTGGATCTTCTTTATCAATTTCAACCGCTTCGACAATCTTAGCTGATTTTGCACGTTGTTCCCAATCGACATGTGCAGCAGATTCATATGTCAACCATGTAACAGAGGCTAAAGCAAGTAACATGAGCCCAGTTGTAATAGGGCGTCTTGTAGGACGTCTCTCAGGACCATTGTCAAGAAACGGAGTTAATAGAAGTGCTCCAAAAGCAAGTCCTGGTATAACTAGAGCACCAATTAGGATATAATCTCCACCGGCAAACTCGTATTTCAATAATTGATAAAGAAATAAGAAATACCAGTCTGGAAGGGGGATATAGCTTCCATCTGTTGGATCAGCAACTTTCTCTAACGGCGATGGGTGAGCTGCAGTTAAAGTTAAAAATCCCACCAAAAAAACTGCACCAATCAGCCATTCTTTCAATAAGAAGTTAGGCCAAAAAGCTTCTGTTTTTCCTGGATATTCTGAATAATCTTTCGGTATATGTGGTTTACGTTCAGCGGTGACTCGGGAATCACCGACAAACTTCATTCCTTTTCCTTTATGCACAGTGTTCCCTCCTTTTTCTTTGTCCTATTTACATTGGTCCGGAAATACCTTGTTTTCGAATCATAACAAAGTGTAATGCCATGAGTCCAAATAAGGCAGCCGGTAAAAAGAAAACATGGATGGCAAAGAAACGAGTGAGGGTTTGTGCACCAACAATTTCAGGGTCCCCAGCAAGTAATGTTTTCACTTGCTCTCCTATAAACGGAACTTGTTCTGCAATTTCTAAACCAACTTGTGTAGCAAAATATGCCTTATTATCCCAAGGTAATAGATAACCGGTAAATCCTAAACCTAATATAACAAAAAAGATAAGGACACCAACAATCCAGTTTAACTCACGGGGCTTTTTATAGGCACCTTGGAAGAAAACCCTTAATGTATGTAAGAACATCATAACGATGACAAGGCTTGCCCCCCAGTGATGCATTCCACGAACAATTTGTCCATAAGCCACTTCTTGTTGCAAATAAAAGACGGATTGCCATGCTCTTTCAATATCCGGTGTATAATACATAGTTAAAAACATACCTGATAACACTTGGATAACAGTTACAAAAAAGGTCAATCCTCCAAAACAATAAACGAAAGCAGAGAAGTGATATGCTGGATTAACATGTTCTGGTACTTCATGGTCTGCGATATCCCTCCAGAGAGGTGCTATGTCCAGACGATCATCTACCCAGTTATATAATTTTTGAATCACAATTTATGCCTCCCCTCTCGGCTTAGCTTTAGTACTTAGATATAGCATGCCATCATCGACTTGATGTTCATATCGATGAAGTGGCTCAGTAGGTGGTGTACCTTTAATGTTTGTTCCATCCTTCTCATAACGACCGCCATGACATGGACAGAAAAATTGATCAGGGTAATCTTCGTTCCCTTCCCAACTTACAGTACAACCTAAATGAGTACATACTGGCGACATCGCAATAATATCTTCATTTTCATCAATATACACCCATGCTGACTTTGTAACGGTAGAAGTATACCATGCATCTTCTTGTTCAAATTCAAAGTCGAAACGCTGAGGTTCATTCGTTAACTTCTCCACTTCTACTACTGAAATAAATTCACCCTTCTTTTTAGGCTGTAGTACAGGATCAATTGCAAATCGAACCATAGGTGCGAGCATTCCTGCTGCCATAAAACCACCCACACCTGTTAGTGTGTAGTTTAAAAACTGGCGTCGGGATACCTGTTGTTTTTTATCTGCCATTGTTTTCCCCCCTCTATCTCATCTTTCGTTTAAGAATAGATTTATACATGATTACTAGGACATTATCATGATAGCGTAAAGTCATAATCCGGTCAATAAATTATCATTATTTAGACAAATTTTAAGACTTCCAAATCATTTTCATGAATTGTGATACTTCATCCACTTGTGTTTGAATGATTTTCTTAACTTCTTGGTCCTGCAGTTCTTTAGTTGGAATGGAAGGAAACCATACAAAATAACCATCCATAAACTTTTCAACTAGTTTCCAGCTATGATCCGATGTAATAAACACAAAATATTTAAAGGGTAATGGAGCAAAAGATTGTTGCCACATCAGTAACCTTTCTTTTTCATTATTCCACAAATCCCCGGTAAAATATGTATAGGGTGGTGTAAGTAAACATCTTCCTTTATATTGATTTTCGATTTCATTCGAAAAGAGGGTTAGTAATTCATTTTGATCAGCTGTTTTTTTAGACTCATTTTCATTTTTCATAGATATAGGTAACAAAGGGATTAATAAGGTATCTATATATTCTTTTGCACTATAATATTGTTCCAAATCATGAGATTGATATAACATATTTTCATTCGTCCTTTCCTTTTCCATATCCCCATTCTACATGAAAAGTACCTTTCTGCACAAAAGAAAAAGGTCTGCCAAAAGCAGACCACCCTTGATAAAGTGAAACTTCAATCAGTGGGGGTTTTCTTCAGCCCCCACCGATTGTTAGTTAAACCAATCGGACATTTACGGGCAGTTTATCCCCCACCTACTCTTTTCGTTTCTCTTAAGAATTGAGGTGGGGGTATTACTGTTCGTTAATGCGGAATAAAACAATTTAGTTTGTAGACTGTTTTTGCTTGTTAAGCTGACTAGACAATTTCAGGAAAGTTTCCTGATCCCCATCATCTAATGCTTTATCAATGGCTTGCAGCAATTTCTCTTCTTGATATAGCTTAATACTTTCTTCTAAAAATTGTTCGGCAACTTGTTGATCCTTTTCTGTAATATAAAGATCCGTTGGAATAAAAGGATTTTCCTCTAACACAGCAGCATATTGAGCAGAGCGATTTGAATCCTTAAAGTTTAACTGGATGTAAACGGGTTCATCTCGGTTTAGCCTAATGTCATGAAAAGACTTCTCTGCATCTGTTGTCATAATCTGATCCTTGTAAAAACGGAAAGGAACGTCCTCTACACAATGGGTTGAGATAACAATACCCCTAGGACAAAATCTTGCTTCCTCAACAAAATGAACCTGTCTCATTAACGAATCATGATTCATTAAATAATTGAGAATCCAAACGCTCTCTCTGCGTTTCAATTGGAAATTATTTAAAAACCACCTGACAAACTCTTTTTTATCTTCGACAGACACAGGAATGTTCATCATTACCCCTCCTATACAGAGAAAGGCTTGTTAATTTACTTCTCCCGAAATTCGTTCAACCAGTTCATGAACTTCCATATCTGTAGGTTCATTTTCTAGATAGGAGCGTAAAATTTGAGAAGCCATATTTAACTTTCCTTCCTCGAGTAAGAAATAACCATATTCCTTTAAAAATTCTAAATCTTCCTTTAAAGAATTATATGCTTCGGTATAATCATTTAATGCATAAGAATATTCTTCAAGTCTCTGATAAGCTCTTGCGCGTTCCCAAAAATAAAGAGGATCTTCTTCCCCAAATTTAATGGTATCGGTAATTAGGTCTACTAACTCATCATCCATATCATTCTGTTTAAACAATTCAACCAAGTACATGACAGCTTCTTTGTACCCTGGATCAAAGGCAATGGCCTCTCTTATAAATTGAATAGCTTCCTCTACTTTGTTTAAACGAAAAGCCAGCTTCCCTGTATGATAAAACAATTGCTGATTATATTCATCTCTTTCTATACCCTTTTTTGCAATATTATAAGCTTCTTCGATCCTACCTTCTTCTTCTAACGCCTCCGAAAGCAGAGGATAAACAGAATGGTAATCCGGATCAACATTTATTAACTTTTTCCAGATTTGTATTGCTCGTTCAAAATTCTCTTGTTTCCATGCTGTAAATCCAAATTGAAACAAAGTGTCTGGTTCTTCATGCTCTGTTTTATCAAAGAAATCCAAAGCTTCTTCAAAGGATCCTGTCATAGCATATGCCTCTGCTAATCGTTGGGTCACATCTACATCCTCAATATGCAAATTTGAGTTTGCAACCTTTTCATAATACGAGATAGCTTTTTTATACTCCCCACTTGAAAAAGCTAATTCTCCTAAAGCAAAATCTAACAATCGTTCTTCAGGCGCTATCCTTTTAGCCTCTTGCAATTTTTGTTCAGCAACCTCAAACAATCCTTGAGACTGATATAAATCAGCCATTTGTAATAGGGCTTGAATATAAAAGTCATTCTCCTTATCAATATGATGGAGACGATCTAAAGCCCGATCATCCTCTTCCCATTCGATATAAATTTCAGCAAGCAGTAAGTCCAATTCATTTTCCTCAGGATATAATTCCTTTAAATCAAGAAAAATAGCTTCGGCATCATTTAATAGGCCCCATTGCAGAAATAATGTTCCAACTTCAAACTTTTCTTCATCTTTTGCATGTGGAATAAATAACTTCAATTCATTTATTGCCTTTTCCGTAAGTCCAATTTCCATTAAGTTCATTGCTTCTTCTATCTTATTCATAACGTACACACCTCGACTACTTTTTACGATGATCGAAAGAGATTAGGACTCGTCCCTGTATAGTATTCCCCAAATCCTGGTATATCTAAGAGTTCTGTACCTGACCTAATCACTTTCCCCCTTAATACAGTAACAGATGGGATTGCGGAATGGTAGTCTGATGAATCAGATAAATTCTTTCCATTCACATCCTCCTCGAGAAAAAGGTTGAAATCTGCGTCTTTATTATTATATAATTCTCCTTTTTTAGGTGAAATTCCTGTTTTTTTCAATGAATCTTTCGTTAAAGGTAGTTGCTGAAGAGGTGTATCAAGTGTGTATATACCTTGCTTTTTCATATCATGGATCAATGATGTATCCAAAGGATCATAATGAGGGACGATAGGAGTGGAATAATATCCTTGGGCTTGTTTGATCCAGTCCCAGACAGGATAACGATTATTGATTGGTTTTGTGATACTGATGAATGGGAGTTTATGATAGCCTGCATACCTAACCATCTCAGGTGTTAGATGGGAGCATGACAAGTGTGGTGCAATCATATAATCGATAGGAAGATGTTTCAGAGACTCTCTAAATTTTGGTAGTTGGGCTTTTAAATGTCTTAAGGAGGTTGTTGGCAAAAGAATAATTACTAAAGTACAACCCAAGTATAGAAATTTTTTTGCTAAAGATGGTATATCTGTGCACTGATAAAAAGAATCTTTCACATCAACGTAGACCTTTCCTGGTTTCATCAAAAATGAATCAAGCGAACACGGTATCCTTTTCATCATTTCATTGGAAATATGCCACTGCAATTTCCCTTCTTTCACTCCAAAACAAATGGAATCTTTCCCTTCGTTTTTTACGTAATACTCCATTGACATAATGAAGCCTCCATCCCTTGTAAGCAGATGCCTTTGTACAAGGTATGAAGGCTCATTCGGATTTATACTTATTTATGTTTTTCTTTCCTTTTTAGTTGTTCGAGGTGTTCGAAGAAATTCGGATAAGAAATATCAATCATCTCAACTTCTTTAAGGGTTACAGGCTCACTCGTAAGCAGGGAAGCAATAGCAACCATCATACCTATACGATGATCACTATATGTTTCAAATTCCCCCCCTCTAAGTTTGCTTGTTCCTTCTATACTTATTCCATCATCGAATGTAGTGACATTAACTCCTAGTTTTCGTAAAGTAGTAGCAACCGCTTCTATTCTATCTGTTTCTTTATATCTAAGTTCCTTTGCATCTTTAATAATGGTTGGACCCTCTGCCTGACTTGCGGCTAAAGCTAATATTGGGATTTCATCAATAAGTCTAGGGATAATATCTCCTTGAATAACAGTTCCTTTTAAAGGACTACCTTTCACCCTAATATCACCAACTGGCTCTTCCCCAATATTTCTTGTAGGAGTCACAGTAATATCAGCTCCCATTTGTAGGAGGATATCAATTACTCCAGTTCTGGTTGGATTTAAACCTACATCACGGATGGTGATGTCACTACCCGGTATAATGGCTGAAGCTACAATAAAGAATGCGGCTGAAGATATATCTCCAGGTATAGTAACATTTGTCCCCATCAATGATTGCTGATTCGTTATTGAAATCTGATTATCTTTAATGTCAATTTTCCCTCCAAAAGCAGGGAGCATTCTTTCCGTGTGATCTCTAGTTGGAACTGGTTCAATAACAGTAGTAGTTCCATCAGAAAACATACCAGCAAGCAAAATGGCTGTTTTTACTTGTGCACTATGTACAGGCAACTCATAAGTCATTCCCTTTAACTGTTTTCCTTCAATTGCAATCGGGAGTTTAGATCCATTAGATCTTCCATTAATACTAGCCCCCATTTGTTTTAAAGGGCTTACGACACGATCCATAGGCCTTTTGGAAAGAGAATAATCCCCATACACTACATAATGTCCTGGTATGGAGGAGAATAGTCCAATTAACAAACGAGCTGTAGTCCCGGAATTCCCAAAATAAATAGGTTCTGTTGGCTCTTTAAAAGAAGTTGGTCCCTGACTATCGATTTCGCAGGAAGTATCATTTACATCAATGGAAACTCCAAGGGCTTGAAAGGCTTTAACCGTTCGAAGACAGTCTTCACCTGTAAGTAAATTTGTGATATGTGTTTTCCCTTTAGAAAGGGCACCGAAAATAACAGCACGGTGGGACATGGATTTGTCCCCTGGCACGATGATTTCACCATAAACAGGTTGTTGAAATACTTCTAATGTTTTATCCAAAACTACCCCTCCTATCATTCACCTATTGATGTCTCATATCCATCAGCTTGAAGGATTTGCTGACTAGATAATCTGTCCTTCATTGTTTGGAAGCTAATTCTTAATGCGCCTGTTAAACCTTCTCTTGTTTCTAAAATTTGAATATTAACAATACTTATATCATGTTTAGCTAATAAATTAGTAACTTTAGCGAGGGCGCCAGGTTGGTCTTGAATATCTACATAGAGATCATAAAAAGATGGAATTGCACCTTTTCTAGATGGTAAAGTATCTCTGAACTCTTTAGCCTGTGACAAATAATTCAGCATCGAGCCCTTTTGTTCCGATTCTATCCAATCCTTTAGACCTTTCATTTCATGGATCCAATCTTCCAATAATGGCAACATATATTCTTTATTTGAAGAGAATATTGACTGCCACATAGATGGGTTACTACTTGCAATCCTAGTGATATCCCGAAAACCACCAGCTGCTAATTCATTAAGAAATGGAAACTGTTCATTCCACTTTTTCGCTTGGTGAACTAAAGAAGAAGCAATTAAATGCGGAAAGTGAGAAATTACCGCTGTCAATTGGTCATGAACAGGGGCTTCAATCTCAACAAAATGACTTTTTGTACTTGAAAGCAAGTCCTCTAAAGCCAACAGGTCCTCCTTTTTACATGAACGGGTTGGACATAAGACATAAAATGCATTTTCAAAAAGATGTGACTTTGCAGCTTCAATTCCTTTTTTATGAGAACCAGCCATTGGATGACCTCCAACAAAGTGGATGTTGGGATTATCCAATTGGTTTACTTTTTCTACAATTTGATTTTTGACTGAACAAACGTCAGATATAATAACTGGCTTATCGTAAGTTAAACCAAAAAGTTGCTCAAGCAGCACCAGAGTAATATCTATGGGGGTTGCTAATAATATAAAATCTGATAATATCGCACCTTCCCCTATAGAAGTGATCCCTTGATCTATAACTTGAGAGGAAAGTGCCTTTTCTACAGAATTAGGGTTAGAATCGTAACCAAGCACCTCCGCTTTATGATTTTCCTTAATGTTCTTGGCAATTGAGCCCCCGATAAGGCCCAGACCAATCACAAAAACCTTTTGTTTCATGAATTTTTCTCCATTTTCCTAATCTCGTTGACCTTCTTCTCTATCAATTTCGAAATAGAATCCAAGTCTTCTTCCGTCCCAATGGTGACCCTTATAGAATTCGGAACCCCCAACGCTTCTCCTGAACGTACAATATACCCATTTTTCATTAAATACTCAAACATCTCATCTCCACTGCATGGGAGATGGATGGTTAAAAAGTTTGCCTCAGAAGGATAATATGATAAGTTGAGTTCTTCACAAAACTGAATAAGTTTAGATCGTCCTTCTTTATTCTTGATAACAGTTTTCTTTATAAATTCTTGATCATCCATAGCTGCAGTTGCGGCTTGTTGAGCGAATCTTGAAGTGTTAAAAGGTTCTCGTGCTGGTTCGATAAGTTGAATAATTTCTTGAGAAGCAATACCATAACCAACCCTTAAGGAAGCTAAACCATATGCTTTCGAGAAAGTTCTTAATAGAACAAGGTTTGGATGCTTACTAAGTTCAGGAACTAATTCTGGATAATCATTAGCTGTCACATACTCATAATAGGCCTCATCTACTACTACAATGACATTTTTAGGACATCTCATTAAGAAGTCTTCCATTTGATTTTTTGCAATATATTTCCCAGTCGGATTATTTGGAGAACATAACCATACAATACGGGTTTGATCATTGATTGCATGTAACATACCCTCTAGGTCATGACTTCCATCTATAGCTGGCACTTCCTTAATCTCAGCACCCTCAATGAGAGCATTGTGCTTATATTGGGAAAAAGTTGGACTTGCCATAACAGTATTTGTACCTTTTTCAAGAATGGCTCGACTTAAAATTTGGACTATTTCATCCGAACCATTCCCAAAAATCAACATTTCAGGGGCAACCCCTAAATGAGAAGCTACCTTATTTCTCAATTCTGTAGCATATCCATCAGGATAAAGTGTAAGATTGTCGTACTCTCTTACAAGGGAATTTTTCACTTGAGGAGAGCATCCAAATGGATTCTCATTGGAAGCAAGTTTCACTACTTTTTCCAAACCATATTTTTGTTTAACTTGTTCCATAGTTCTTCCAGGTTGATATGGTTTTAGCTTTGACATGATTGGTTTTGCTTTCATTCTTTCGTTTCCTCCTGTTTGTGCTTTACTAAGTCTGGACGCAGCTTAACAGCTTCGTGTAAATAAATATGTTCAATCTCCTGTTGTTCTCTTTCTGTTTCAATATGCATCATAATTCTAATACATTTTTCTAATCCATTTGGAACTGGGATTTCCTGCATACACATTACCGGAACAAATTCCCAGCGTTTCAATTTGCGCAATGCTTTTGCAGGAAACCCTGCATTTATATCGTTGGTTACAGAAATAAAGACAGAGGCAACTTGGTCTGGAACAATTTGATTGAAATGAACCATTTCCCTAAGTAGCTCTTCCGTATAGTCTTCTATCATTATTTGGTTGTTCTCTGGTACAGTGGTTGCACCTCTTACTCCCCTAATCAATCCTTATCCCCTCCAACAGTATGGTACCCAATCAAATTTAGATAACCTAACCTTTTGTGAAATTAATTAATTCTTCTTTAACCAGGTTTTCATCCACGGGAAGTAATGCTGGATTCCCAATATTTTTTAATAAAACCATCCTTATCTCTCCACCAATCGTTTTTTTATCCATTTTCATCTTTTGTAGGAGAGAATCCGATTGAAGATTTTTTGAAATGGTTGGATAGTTAAGTTTTTGCATCCAATCCTTATAAGAGTCCATAGGTAAAGAAGTATTGAAAATCCTTGCACTAAGTTTCAATGCAAAATCAATTCCAATAGCAACTGCCTCACCGTGAGTTATCTTTCCATACCCCATTTCGGCTTCTATAGCATGGCCCAAGGTATGACCCAAATTCAAAAAGCTTCGAACTCCTTTTTCAAATACATCCTCTTCCACAATCCTTGCTTTAATCTGAATTCCCCTTTTTAAGCTCGAAACTAAGGAGGATGGACTGGGAGTTAATGTGGAAAGAGATTGAGTAACTTCATTATAAAAGTCTTGGTCAGCTATTAACCCATGTTTAATAATTTCCGCATAACCAGACCGAATCTCTTTTTCAGATAAAGTAGATAATGTGCTTACGTCATAGATAACCATTTCGGGATGATAAAAGTTGCCTATCAAATTTTTTCCTAATGGATGATTAATGGCCACTTTCCCACCTACACTACTATCGTGAGCAAGGATTGTGGTAGGAACTTGAATATAGTCAATCCCCCTCATATATGTGGCAGCAACAAATCCTGCTAAATCTCCCACTACTCCGCCCCCAAGGGCTAAAATAACAGATTCACGGTCTAGCCCAGCTTCAATTACTTTTGTTTGTGTTTGAAGGAACTGTTCAAAGGATTTTGATTTTTCCCCTTCAGGAATGATAAAAGAATATACCTTACCTTCAGTAGAGTGTAATATATCTTCTAAATATAAATTAGCGACTTTCTGGTCCGTAACTATAAAAATTTTCGTATACTTCTTCTTGAATAACTTATGAATCTCAAATCGAATGTCATGGCCTATATATACTGGGTATGTCTTTTCCTTTGTCTGAATCTTTATTTCTTCCATTAGAAAAGTCTAATCCTCTCTCTATATTCTTCTATAGATTTTTTCAACTGAGTGAATTCATCATGAGGAAAGGTCTCTAATACTGCTTTTGCTATTTCGAAAGCAACAACATGTTCCATCACTACAGCAGCAGCAGGAACGGCACAAGAGTCTGAACGCTCAATACTAGCTTCAAAAGGCTCTTTTGTTTCAATATCAACACTTTGTAAAGGTTTGTATAGGGTTGGTATTGGCTTCATTACTCCACGAACAACAATTGGCATTCCAGTGGTCATTCCACCTTCAAATCCACCTAGGCGATTTGTTTTTCGATAATATCCTTTTTCCTTCTCCCACGCTATCTCATCATGTACCTGGCTTCCATTTATATTAGCCGCTTCGAAACCAATACCAAACTCAACACCTTTAAAGGCATTTATGCTAACTACACTACCAGCTATACGACTGTCTAACTTACGATCATAATGAACATAGGATCCAATTCCAGCTGGTACTCCTTCCACATATACTTCGCAAACCCCACCAATAGAATCCCCTTCTTTTTTGGCAGTATCAATGGCATCCATCATTTTTTGTTCTACTTCTAAATCTAGGGTTCTTACGGGAGACTGATTTGACCTATCCTTTCTTTCCTGAAAAGAGAGATGATTCTGATCTTCGGCCACAATTCCTCCTATGTTTTTTACATATCCAATTACATCCACGCCAAGTTCTGATAGTAATTTTTTAGCAACCGCCCCTGCAGCTACTCTTGCAGCAGTTTCCCTTGCCGAAGACCGTTCTAAAACATTCCTTAAATCCCGATGCCCGTATTTGATAGCCCCATTTAAATCCGCATGACCTGGTCTTGGTCGACTTAGTTGTCGTTTAACCTCTTCATCTTCTTCCATTGGGTCTTCTCCCATAATGTTTCTCCAATGGGTAAAATCATCATTATGTACCACAAGGGTAATGGGAGAACCAAGGGTATATCCATGTCTTACCCCACTTGTAATTTCAACTAAATCTTTTTCAATTTCCATTCTTCTCCCGCGACCATACCCTTTTTGCCTACGTAAAAGTGATTCATTAATGTCCTCACGTAAAAGTGATAGATGGGAGGGAACACCCTCAATTATAGTCGTCAATTGTTTCCCATGAGATTCTCCTGCAGTTAAATAACGCATCGTTGCAGCTCCTTTTAATAGAATTGTTTGAATAGTTTGTATTACTATACCATATCATTTTTCATTTGTCGGCTTTCATATTTATTTTTATTTTTAACATTTCATTATGAAGGGTATACAAAAAAGCTGACTCCTTCAAGGCAGCTTTTTGTAAAAGAATGTATCTACTATATCAAAACCATAGGACTGAGGGTTAAAAATTTGCTCCGTACTGCCGACAAATAGAATTCCACCCGGTCTTAATGCATGATAAAAGTTTTGATAAATTTTATTCTTTGCTTCTTCGGTAAAATAAATGAGGACATTTCTGCAAATAATTAAGTCAAATGATTGATCATATGTATCAGCAAGTAAGTTATGTTTCTCAAAGGAAACAGCTCTTTTCATGGCATTAGAAATATGAAAAAAAGACCCATCTTGATTGAAGTATTTTTTTCGATAAAAATCCGGAACTTCCTGTAGACTACGTTCTGGATAGACACCTAGTTTGGCGCGCTCTATTATTTTCAAGTCGATATCAGTAGCCACAATTGTAGATTTATTTAATGAATGATAACGATCTAAGAGCATAGCTAAGGTATAAGGCTCCTCACCTGTCGAACATGCCGCACTCCATGCTTTAAAACTACTTTTCTGACTAAGAAGATCAGGAAGGATTTTCTTTTCTAATACCTCCCACCTCTTATAATTTCTAAAAAACTCAGAGACATTTATTGTCATCCTGTCCAAAAATTCAGCCAGTAGACCATGGTCTACAGAAATGGCCTTTTCATATTGTGAAAAAGTCGAAAATCCTCTCTTGTCCCTTAAAGAGGTTAATCTTCTTTTCATTTGTGCTTCTTTATACAACGACAAATCAATTCCTGTCTTCTTTTTAATACTTAATATAAATTGTCCATAATCATTCTCCATCGGGTACCCTCTCTATCTCATGAACTCTCTTTCTCTTATTATTTTACCGTATCTTTTAATAGACCAAAAGAAGATTTTAAAAAGGGTAGATGAAATCTCCCAGATAACACCAATACGGAAATACTAATATCAGGACACATGAGGATCAAACTTCCCTGCTATTCGTACAGCATGACAACTCCTATTATTACGCAAGCAAAAATCTTTTCCCACCAGCTTCTAATGCTTTTGCAGAGATACTTTACGAACATCTTTGACGTTAACCATAGTATCAAACACTAAGCCTTTTTTGCATCTTGAAGAGGTTCATCAAGGTTAGAAGGTGAAATCGCCATGGAATCGGCCAAATTTTTTAAAAAACAGAACATTCCCTATTTGGTGTCAGTTACTTTTTTCACATAATGGAAAGACAGGATAGCACGTCATGTTGCTGCAAATGTTTACATAAAATTACAAAAAAGAAACATGAGAACCGTCCACGTGTGTACGAGGTCAGTTCCCATGTTTCTTTATCTGCTTCACTATGATTTGATTTATATGCTTACGTCTTTTTCGATTGCGTTATGGTCATTGTATGTTTTGATGTCTAGTTTTTTCAAGATTCTAGAAGTTAATGTACCGGATAACATTGCTCCGTTAACGTTTAGCGCTGTACGACCCATGTCAATAAGTGGTTCTACCGAGATTAGTAAACCAGCTAATGCTACTGGTAGGTTCATGGAAGAAAGAACGATTAGTGCGGCGAATGTTGCACCGCCACCTACACCGGCAACACCAAATGAACTAATTCCGATAATAAGGATTAACTGCACAATGAATCCAGGTGTAAGTGGATCAATACCTTGAGAAGGTGCGATCATCACTGCTAGCATCGCAGGATAAATCCCCGCACAACCATTCTGGCCAATCGTAGCACCGAATGACGCAGACATGTTCGCAATCCCCTCGTGTACACCCAAACTATTCTTTTGTGCTTGAATGTTAAGTGGGATCGTACCTGCACTCGAACGAGAAGTGAAGGCGAATCCAAGAACTGGCAATACTTTTCGAAGGAATGTTAATGGATTCAATCCAAACAATCCTACAACGATTAAGTGAATAATAAACATTGCTAATAGTGCAACATACGATGCACCAACAAACTTTCCAAGTTCCAGAATTCCGGCAACATCAGTTCTTGCAACTGTAACTGCCATTAATCCTAGAATACCATATGGTGTTAAACGAAGAATTAGCGTAACGATACGCATCACTACGGCATAAACGGTATTCACCCAATCAATAAATCGAGCAGCTTCTTCCGGTTGCTTTCTTCGGACTCCAAGGACAGCCACCCCGATAATGAGGGAGAAAATCACGACAGCAATCGTGGAAGTTGCACGCGCACCTGTCATATCCGCGAATGGATTTGATGGAATAAAACTCAAAATCTGTTGTGGAATTGACATATCCTCCACCGTTGGCAATCGTTCTTCTAAAGCAATACCTCTGTCTGTTTCAGGTTGGCCTGCCTCAATTTGACTGGCATCCAAGTTAAAGATTGAAGCTGCTGAAATACCAACAATTGCTGCAACCATGGCTGTTGCAACAAGAATACCAATGATCCACGCAGCCATTTTCCCTAACTCTGCAGATTTCTCTAAATTGATGATCGATTGTACAATCGACACCATGATTAATGGAATAACGATCATCATAAGTAAACTTACATAACCTCTACCTACTATGTTGTACCATTCCGTAGTTGTACTAACAATAGCCGAATCTGGATTGTATGCTAGTTGTAAAAATGCACCGAGCAAAATCCCTAGCCCCAAACCAGCAAATACACGCTTACTGAAAGATAAGTGCTTTTTTTGCATGTAAAATAGAATACCAATAAGACCAAACATAATTGCAATATTAACCAAAATTAAAAAAGTATCCATACCATTTCCCCTCCTATTCTCCTATTCTTAAACATTTATATTCTACTAAATCATATAGGATTACTCGAATTAAAGCAAGTGGTGGAAACATAGGGTATGTGTCAAGTTTTTCTCGTCATGACATTAGTCCTAAGTAAAAGAAAACAGGTTCCTAATCTATCTCATCACCCTAATCTTTCAATCCTAATTGCAGCTTTTAACGAGGAAGATTATTTTGAAAAAACAATCAAGAAGATTTTATCAAACCAATATAAGGGGGATCTAGAAATCATTGTCATTAATGATTGTTTTACCGATTTTAAACTAGCAAGATTCTACACGAGTTAGAACGAGAATATTCACAACTTAAAGTGCTTAAATCTAAAGTGAATAGAGGTAAATCCGCTGCACTCAATCGCGTATTAAAAATAGCAAGCTATGGATTATATCGTCACTGTTGATGCAGATACGTAGTTGCACGAGCATGCATTATCCGTTAATCGTCAAGCCGATGTTTCATAGTAAACTTCGTGTTGGGGTAGTCGCTGGATCGATTGCTTAGATTCTTCATCACTCCATGAAATATATCGTATCAAAACCTGTCCAACTACATTGATGACATATGTGCTTTATATATGGGAGATTAGCCCCTCTCTTGCTAGTTCATCATCCTCGCAACATGTATATGCAAAAAAAAAGAGAGAATGTCAAAGGACATTCTCTTATACTCTAATTAATAAATCCAAGCATCCTGTTGCTTTTCATAACTTACTAATTCATTCTCAGAGAAGAAAAGATTTATTTCTCGATCTGCACTCTCTGGGGAATCGGATCCATGAATGATATTTTTCCCTACAGTAACACCAAAGTCTCCTCTAATCGTACCAGGTAATGCCTCTTGAGGATTGGTTTGTCCCATCATTTGACGGGCAGTTTTAATAACGTTTTCTCCCTCCCACACCATAGCAAAAACTGGTCCAGATGTAATAAACTCTACTAGTTCTCCGAAGAAAGGACGTTCCTTATGCTCTCCATAGTGAGTTTTTGCTAAATCTTTTGAGATTTGCATAAGTTTTCCACCGGATAGTTTGAAGCCTTTCTGTTCAAATCTGGAAACGATGTTACCAATGACATTTCGTTGCACACCGTCTGGTTTAACCATAATAAATGTTCTTTCCATACTCCCACCTCATTATGTATATTCTGAAAGCGCTTAAATCAATAAGCAGAATGATTTTATCAAAAAAAAAGAAAAATCGCAAACCATACTATGATTTGCGTTTCCCAATATATTTTGCAATGTTGACCAAGGCTTGCTTTGGCCTTGAATTAGGCAATATCTTTAATTCATTTAAAGCCTTTTGCAAATACCTCTCACTGATCTCAAGCGAATCGTCAATAGCCTTAGATTTTCTAAATTCGCTCAAAAATTTATCGATTTCTTTTGGGTCCCCTGAATAATCAGGGTCAAATAATTCTATAATTTTGTTTTTCATTACCTGATCTCGGAAGGCAAACAATACTGGGAGAGTAATATTCCCTTGCATCAAATCTCCACCAGCAGGTTTACCAAGCTCTTCTACGGAAGCCGTAAAATCCAATACATCATCAATAATTTGATAAGACATGCCTACGTAATATCCATACTTAAATAGGGCTTGTTCGTATTTCAAAGGAACCTTACCAGCGATAGCCCCTAACTGGCAACTAACAGATATAAGCAATGCGGTTTTTCGCTTAATTCGTCTTAAATACGTTCTTAAATTTTGGTCCCAATCATATTTAGACTTAATCTGCTCAATCTCACCTATACAAAGATCAACCATAGCTTTAGAAAGAACTTGATGTGCGCGAGTATCTTCAAGCTGACTCAAGCATTCTAACGAGCGAGCAAACATGTAATCCCCCGTATACATGGCAACTCTATTATCGTATTGCGATTTAATAGTCGGTTTTCCTCTTCTCAGCTCAGCATCATCAATAACATCGTCATGTACTAAGGAAGCCATATGAATAAGTTCCAAAGACACAGCAACAGATTTTATTCGCTCAAGATTGTATTCTCCAAATTTGCCGGATAATAAAACAAATACAGGACGAATGCGCTTTCCTCCTGCATTTAACAAATGAGTTGATGCTTCACGGAGAATAGGATTCTCTGCTTGAATCGTCTGATTTAGTTCTTTTTCTATTTGGTCTAGCTCTTGATTTAAAAAAGGATACATCATTGATAATTTCATTGTGTCACCCATCTACATTACCTTCTTTTATTTTTGCCCCATATGCATGGCAGCAACACCGGCAGTATAGCTTTTTACTTCAACATTGTTTAGGCCAACTTCTTCAAACAAACTTTTTAAATCCTCTCGGCCAGGAAAATCTCTAGCTGATTCATGGAGCCATTGATATTCTTTATAACTTTTAGCAAATAATCTTCCAAACAAAGGCATAAAATATTTAAAGTAAAAATAGTAAACTTGTCTAAAAACTGGAATAGTAGGCTGTGAGGTTTCTAAACAAACTACCTTACCACCTGGTTTTACTACCCTTCTCATTTCTCGAAGTACTTGTTCATAATCTGGAACATTACGCAAACCAAAACCAATAGTTACATAATCGAAGGAATTTTCTTGGAAAGGAAGCTTCATTGCATTCCCATGGATAAAGGAAACTTGTGAAATTTCAAGTTCTTTTATTTTTTTCTCACCAACGGATAGCATATTTTTGCTAAAATCTAACCCGATTACTTGTCCCCTAGTTCCAACCTTTTCAGCTAGAGCTAATGTCCAATCCCCTGTACCACAGCACACATCTAATGCTGTATCTCCAGAATCTACTCGCATTCTTTTCATTACATCCTTACGCCAAGCTTTATGTCGTTGGAAGGAAATGATAGAATTCATCACATCGTATTTTCCATAGATCTTTTCGAACACATGATGAACACGTTCTTCTTTTGATTGTTGCATTCTCTTACCCTTCTTCCACAACTTTTTGATTGCTATAAAAAAATGTACCGATCATATCTCTTAGATATGTTTTTAGTTCTTCTTGTTCAACCGGCATTTGAGTAATGGTTTGTTCTACTTTTTTAAGTGATTTATGAATGATATTATCGATAAATTGACTAACCGATAAATGAGATTGTGTAACAAAAGATTTAGTAAGACGGTCTATTATCATGGATGGTTGTCTATTTTGGTAAAGTGATTTTTCGTCCATTAATCTTTTGATAAGTAACCACTCTCCTGCAATTTCACGTAAAAGAGGGTTCTCAACAAAATCGGCTACTTTTTGAATTAATAAGGATTCTACTGAACGTAAAGAGTTAACAAATTGTTGCAAATTTGGGCGTTCCGATTGATACAGCTTCATTTTTTGTTCATTAATATCCTTTATAGCATTAGCCAATGTATGAATCATAGGTATATCATTTAACATGGATAACAAAAAGTAATAAAGACCACTGTAATAATCCCCTGCCAAAACAGTAAGTTGTCTATTTTTAAGCTTGGAAGAATTCTCATTTTGACCCGATAATGCAACTTTATCATGAGTATCAAGGGCAATTTGGACAAGCATTGTGGTTATAATATATTGCTCTCTCTTTTTATAGTCCAATGTTGAAGATTCCATTAAAGCAGCTAAAAATCGTATTTTATCTTCATTAATCACAGGATCATCAATAAAATTCATCAAATAGGGGTGATGAACATATGAGTGTATGGTTTCTATTATATTTGCAATGTTAATCTCAGATTGTCTCATGGTAATCACCTTAACCCTTCTTCCCCTAATAAACATGACTATTATAACATAATATTGATCAATAATTCTTCCTATCAAAACTTTGATTTATTAATTTCCATTTATATTAGGGCCATTTTAAAGTAAAAATTCAATCAGTGGCCGTACCCACTGATTGTTAGCGACCAAGGGTTAACCTAAAGACCCTTGAACCAATCGGACATTTACGGGCAGCCAACCATGAAGCAAGCTTCCCTAACAAGAATGAAAAAATTTAATATTTTATTTTCATGAGAGTTTATCCCCCACCTAATCTTTTGGTTTCACTTAAGACTCGAGGTTGAAGTATTACATGGGCTGCCCGGTTCATGCAGGATAAAAGCATTATATAGTAACAATAAGAAAAGCAGAGGGTTACTCTGCTTCTGTATGTATTTCACCATGACGAGTTTGAATAAAAGCTTTTCCTCTTACTTTCACAGCAGAAGTATGTTCTGTAAATTGAGCGATCATGACTTCACCTTTATCCAACTTTTCCGTATGATGGAATCTTGTGTCCGTACCTCTAGTTAAACCAATCACATTTACACCATTTTCTAAAGCCTTTATAACAAAAAAATCTGTCGCATCATTTGAAGCTGCCATATTAACTCCACCTTTATTTCTTTGTTTAACACTATTATAACCTGTTTTCTTTTAAAAATGGAAGCCAATGAAATATTATTAACGTATTGATAATTACTAAAATGGAAAAAGGGATGCTAATTAGCATCCCTTTTTAAGCCCTTATGTATGAATTATTTTACAACATCTTTAAGGGCTTTACCTGGTTTAAAAGCAGGTACTTTGCTAGCTGGAATTTCAATTTCATCACCGTTAAGTAGGAACCCGTCGCCTTGCCATATCGCTATGGTAGGTTTACTTGAACCTCTCTCGGAACCGTACGTGCAACTCTCGAAGCATACGGCTCCCCCTCTGAACAACTTAACCTATAACGAACCTGAATGTATTTTCCAATGACAATCTTTACATACAATCAAGGTTTTTCTATTTCTAGCTATCATTTCTTCCATCCATTTACTCTTTTTGGATTTCTTTTTCAAATCCTTGAGTTTATTAACATGGTGTATGTGAAATTCACCATCGATGTCCGAGAACCCGCAAATTTCACATTCACCCGCAGACAGCCTACTTTCGAGCTCTGTGCGTCCTCTGAACTTCATAAGGCTAAATACCTCGTCCACGTCTGAATCGGTTGTGTAAGGCATTCTAGACCTTTTAATGGGGTCGTTAAAGAAGTACATGAACTTCTTACCCTTTTTGGTGTTATATTCAACACCCCAACCTTTTCCTTTTCGCAACTCGGTTTTTATTTTACCCGTTGAAGATTTACGCTTTCTAGCCATTGTGCCTAAGCAACTATACTCTAGACCGTAAATGAGGGTGCTCATTTGTCTGTGGATATTCTTAGCTAATTTGAAATAGTTGTATATACCTCTGATTTCACTATTGTGAATCAGCAGTAATTCCAAATCCGATAGATTAGTGAGACTATATCTCGCCACAGGTTTCCATGTACCATCTTTGTTGAATTTAATGGCTCTCGCCTTTTTCAACCAATTAATTGCATAATCAGATGGCATGTAAAATTCTACGTTTCCGTTAGCTTTTCTCATAGCGCGACTATATTTAGTTTTTTCAATCTTAGGAGTTCTGGCGGTTATCTCGTATCCCAAGAATTTCGCACATTTAGTAACGTGAGTTACTAAAGTTTTCTCCTCCGACATTTCTAAAGCTAGTTCGTCTTTGAGAAATTTTCCAATCCTTCTTTTGATTCTTTCCGCATCTTTTTCTGAACCAATAACATTGATGATAAAGTCATCTGCGTATCGAACATAGTTCAGTCGCTTATAGGAAGTATCTTTTGGGTCGTAATAGGGTATTTTCCTTATCTCCTGTTCAAGGGATTTAATTTCTTGTAGAAGTTCCTTTGATGGCTCTTTTTCATACTTCTTCCGTCTACGGTACATCTTTGAGTATAATCTGACGTATACAGGGTTCTCTTTTCTGTCGCTATCCCCTTTATCAAAACCATTCTTTAAAGTTTCCATAAATTTATCTAACTCGTGTAGATAAATGTTGGCGAGAATAGGACTCATGATTCCACCTTGCGGTGTCCCTGAATGCGTTTTGTGATATACCCAGTCTTCCATATACCCAGATTTTAGAAATTTGTTAATTAGCCTTAATAATTTCTCATCCTTTATTCTTTTCTGAAGTAGCTTCAGTAGAATGTGATGATTGATATTGTCAAAGCAACCTTTAATGTCTCCTTCTACAAACCATTTTGTTCCAGTGAACAAAATGTCTATATCCCTTAGAGCAGTGTGACAGCTTCTTTTGGGTCTAAACCCGTGTGAAGTATCCCTGAAAATTGGTTCATAAATCGCTTCTAATAGAGATCTAATGACTTCTTGGACAAGTTTATCCTTAAAGTTCGGCATACCAAGCGGACGTTTCTTTCCGTTTTTCTTAGGTATGTAGACTCTCCGTAGTGGAGTAGGCTCATACGTTTCATTTCGTATGTCTTCGATAATTTTATCGATGTCTTTGTTGCTGAAACCGCTTATAGAGGTTCCATCACTTCCGACAGTGCCTGCTCCACTATTCGCGTAAATTTTCCCAATTGCCCTTAGATAAAAATCAGGATTGTACAGATTTCGTATTAATTTTTCGAACCTGTAGACCTCATCTTCGGCTTGGACGGCTAAGCTGTTCAATACTTTCTCAGAGTTTCTCATAGTGTCTCACACACTCCCTCTTGATTGGTATTGAACTGTTCAGACTGTTCCCCTTCGCCATGTAGTAGGCTTTCCCTACCTCGGACTACTACGGGAACTCCGTAACCATATTGAATTTTCAAAGGTCACATACCTTGGTTGCCCTTGGTATCATTCCTTATAGCTATATTTCAAGCGCTTCAACTTAGGTTATCCACCGTTATTCGCATCAGCTAGGTATGTTAATTTTCGGATAGGACTTCCGCTCTTTAATCTATCTTAGATTTGTGCCTATTTTGAATAGATGAATAATCGCCAAACCAGGTACGATTATTCCTAATAGGGAATGGGGCTATAATCCAAATACCCATTTGCCAACCCAATGCCACCGAGCTATCCTTCGGGTAGTATGACTCTTATCCTTATATTAACTTGGCGTTGCCCCTCAGTCGCAAATATTGGATTTATTTGACTTGGGATTTCACCGTCATGCTTTTGTCCTCCTATGAGTTTCCTCTCAGAGTAAGACGGTTCGCCTATGACCATCTATCATGTCATATGGTACCTTATGCCATTGTCCGATGCGAACGGCTTTATACCATCCCTTCAAATGTTATGAAGCAAGGGCATAAAGCGCATCGGTGCGCGCAGTTTGTGGATTACGACCTTTACGTGCAGCACGTTCACGTACTTCAAAGTTTCCGAAGCCGATTAATTGTACTTTTTGTCCATCTTTTAGTGAATCCATGATTGATTCAAAAACTGCATCTACAGCTTTAGTAGCGTCTTTCTTTGAAAGATCACTCTTTTCAGCTACAGCATTGATTAGATCTGTCTTGTTCATGACATTCACCTCCTCCCAATAGGGTTAACTTTCTAATTCGAACAACGATGTAGAACCAAATATTCCTACTTTCATTTGTTCACACTTTTTTGTCATTCTATACTTCTATCACACAATTTAATGGTGACATGCCTAATAATATACGAAGAAGCGCGGAAATTCAATACAATCCGCCAATATTCTTCATAATTTAACCAATGTTTCCAAAGAATAAAGTTGCTTTTGTTAAAAATAGGAAAAATAGATTGAAAATAAAGTAAAACTCCAATTGGAGGCCTTCCCCTACTGATTGTTAGCACCATGGGTATAACCTAAAGACCCTTAATCCAATAGGACATTTGCGGACAGCCAACCATGAAGCAAGCTTCCCCAGTTTATCCCCACCTACTCTTTTCATTTCCCTTAAGACTTGAGGCGGGAGAATTACCGCACTTTCATGCGGGATAAATTAAACTACTCAATCTTCATGAGAATTCCTGGTTTTATCATGTTTCT
The DNA here is from genome assembly GCA_040191315.1 of Bacillaceae bacterium S4-13-56. Taxonomy (NCBI): domain Bacteria; kingdom Bacillati; phylum Bacillota; class Bacilli; order Caryophanales; family Bacillaceae; species Bacillaceae bacterium S4-13-56. Next base: position 24,774 of record JAWJLM010000034.1, read on the forward strand.
CCCCATTCGACACACCCCAACAAAATCCTCTTTTTGGGCAAAAAAATAGCGACTAATTAGTCGCTATAAAATGATGGCTATTAAGCCTCCTGATCCCTCATTTATGATTCTTTCAAGAGTTTCTTTCAATTTGTATCGGGCGTTTTCTGGCATTAGTGATAATTTAGCCTGAATACCCTCTCTTACAATAGAGCTTAGGGATCTGCCGAAGATATCAGATTTCCAAATGGATAATGGATCTTCCTCGAAATCTTGCATTAAGTATCTAACAAGCTCTTCACTTTGTTTTTCCGTACCAATAATTGGTGAAAATTCTGACTGTACATCAACTTTCACCATATGAATAGATGGAGCTACTGCTTTTAACCGAACTCCAAATCTAGAACCTTGACGAATAATTTCCGGCTCATCTAATGACATATCTTCCAATGTAGGGGCTGCAATTCCATAGCCGGTTTGTTTCACCATTGCGAGTGCATCTGCCACCTGATCATACTCACGTTTGGCAAAAGCAAAATCCTGCATTAGTTCCAGCAAGTGATCTTTCCCTCTAATTTCGACTCCTACGATTTCTTTTAAAACTTGATCATATAATAAATCCGGGGCTTCTAGATCAATTTCAGCGATCCCTTCACCCATTTCCATACCTGATAATTGGGCAGAATCAATAAAGTCATATTCATCGAAGAGCCCTACCACTCGATCTACATCACGAAGTCTCTTAATGTCTCGAACGGTTTCTTGAATGGCCTCTTGGAAATGTTCGCGAAGCCAGTGGTCGTCACGAAGTACCATTACCCAACTTGGCAGATTAACATTTACCTCAAGAACAGGGAATTCATACAATGCTTCCCTTAAAACATTTTCTACGTCATCTTCTCTCATGTTTTCTACACTGAGAGCCAAGACTGGGATATCGTATTTTTCAGCAAGCTCTTGTCTCAAGAGCTCTGTCTGTTGATGATGCGGCCGAACGGAATTCAATATCATAATAAATGGCTTCCCTACTTCTTTTAATTCCTCAATTACGCGTTCTTCTGGCTCAACGTAATCTTCCCTAGGGATATCCCCTATCGTCCCATCCGTTGTTACAACAACACCGATTGTTGAATGTTCTTGAATAACCTTACGAGTTCCAATTTCAGCTGCATCATGGAATGGAATTGGCTCCTCATACCAAGGAGTATTTATCATTCTTGGGCCATCATCATCCTCAAACCCTTTTGCCCCTGAAACAGCGTATCCAACACAATCCACAAGTCGAACATTTACTTCGAGGCCAGTGTCTACCTCAACCTTTACTGAATGATTCGGAACAAATTTCGGTTCCGTCGTCATTATTGTTTTTCCTGCAGCACTTTGCGGCAGTTCATCTTGAGCTCTCGCACGTTCTGCCTCTTCTTGAATATTTGGCAAAACAACAAGTTCCATAAATTTTTTAATAAATGTAGATTTACCAGTTCGTACTGCACCTACAACACCTAAATAAATATCACCGCCTGTCCGTTGAGCAATATCCTTAAAGATATCTACTTTTTCCAAATGATCCCCTCCGATCCATTTACTTAACCTCAGTATGCAAAAGAAATACATACATCGATTGTTGACATTACAAGTCTATGATTTAGTCCATCAGAATTATGACTTGTTCACAGAAAAATTCTATGCTTGTTTTACTTTATTATTAAATCTAGTAAAACATTCGTATTTTTTTGAAAAAAGATAGCAAAAAAATACGGTTTGAAATTCTAAATATGAATTTCAAACCGTATTTACCATTTCCCTCTGAATAAGTACAACTAAGGTATTCACCATAAAGCCTTGTTGAATACCTTAGTTTTCTAATAACATAAGAAAATTTATCTAGCTCCAGCGAAAAAGCCTCATCGAGTGATCTTCAAAGTTTTTGCCCCGAGTAAGGAAAGCTACATAGAGCTACTTCGCAGAAACAAGTGTCTTTCTTGTTTAGAAGGGCGCTTTCGCTTTTCTTATGTTATTTGGTTATATGAATGGGTGTCCCTAAAGCAACTTCTGCTGCTTCCATCGTAATCTCCCCTAAAGTTGGATGAGCGTGAATAGTCAATGCAAGATCTTCTGCCGTCATTCCTGCTTCAATTGCGAGACCTAATTCAGCAATCATGTCACTTGCATTAACTCCAGCTATTTGAGCTCCTATAATTAAACCATCTTCTTTACGAGTAACAAGCTTAACAAATCCATCACTCTCATTTAGAGAAAGGGCGCGACCATTTGCTGCAAATGGAAACTTAGCTGCATTTACTTCATATCCTTGGTCTTTCGCTTCTTTTTCTGTTAGTCCTACACTAGCTAATTCAGGGTCAGAGAATACAACAGCAGGGATACCTAAATAATCGATTTCAGATTTTTCTCCACTAATTGCTTCAGCTGCAATTTTTCCTTCATAAGAAGCTTTATGGGCTAGAGGAGGTCCTTCTACAATATCACCAATCGCATAAATGTTAGGGATATTAGTACGACATTGCTTATCTATCTTAATAATTCCTCGGTCTGTCTTTTCAACACCGAGCTCATCTAACCCAATTTCATCTGTATTTGGTTTACGACCAACAGTTACAAGAACATAATCAACTTCAAGAGTTTCCTCTTTTCCTTTAGCATCATAGGTAACTTTAACACCATTTTTCGTTTCCTCAGCACCTTTAGCCATCGCTTCGGTGATGATGTTAACACCTTTTTTCTTAAGGCGACGTTTTACTAAAGAGCTCATTTGTTTTTCAAATCCACCTAAAATTTCCTTAGTACCTTCAAGGATAGTTATTTCCGTACCAAAGTTAGCATAGGCAGTTCCGAGTTCGGTTCCTATATAGCCTCCACCAATGACCACCATACTTTTTGGTATCTCTTTTAAATTTAGAGCTCCTGTTGAATCTAAAATACGATCAGAAAACTTAAAGGATGGGATTTCAATAGGACGAGAACCTGTAGCAATAATACAGTTGTTAAATTTATAAGTCTGAGATGAATTTTCATCCATGATGCGAACTGTATTTTTATCTACAAAGTAAACCTCTCCTCTAATAATTTCCACTTTATTTCCTTTTAATAAACCTTCTACTCCGCCAGTTAATTTACTGACAACACTTTCTTTCCATTCTTGGACCTTTGAAAAATCGACTGTAACATTTTCAGCCTTAATTCCGATATCTTCGGAGTGCTTAGCATTCTCGTAACGATGTCCAGCGGAAATTAAAGCTTTAGATGGGATACATCCCACATTCAAACAAACTCCACCAAGTGTTCCTTTATCAGCAATAGCGACCTTTTGTCCCAGTTGTGCTGCGCGAATTGCAGCAACGTAACCTCCAGGACCGGCACCAACAACAAGTGTGTCTAGTTCAATCGGAAAATCTCCAACTACCATTGATTATCCCTCCATCATAATTAATTGTGGATCATTCAATAGACGCTTAATATGGTTTAGTGCATGCTGAGCAGTTGCGCCATCAATTAGACGATGATCAAAGCTTAAAGATACTGCTAATACAGGGGCCACGACAATTTGGCCGTCACGAACTACGGGTTTCTCAGCGATTCGACCAATGCCTAAGATAGCCGCTTCCGGATAATTAATAACCGGAGTAAACCATTGACCTCCTGCGGATCCAATATTCGTAATAGTACAAGAAGCTCCCTTCATTTCATCAGGAGATAATTTCCCATCACGGGCTTTTGTAGCCAACTCGTTAATTTCATTAGAAATTCTAAAAATGGATTTACGATCAGCATTTTTTACGACAGGTACCAATAATCCTTTTTCAGTATCTGCTGCTATTCCAATATTGTAGTAATGCTTCTGAACAATTTCTTCTGTTTCATCATCAATAGAAGCATTCAATATTGGATATTCACGTAAGGCGGAAACAAGAGCTTTCACAACGTATGGAAGATAAGTTAACTTTATTTCTTTTTCTGCTGCAACAGCCTTAAATTTCTTACGGTGAGCCACAAGCTCCGTTACATCTACTTCATCCATTAAAGTAACATGTGGTGCAGTTGTTTTAGACTTAACCATAGCTTTTGCAATAGATTTACGAATTCCACTCATCTTTTCACGTGTTTCTGGTAAATCCCCTTCAGGAATAGATGGTTTTGTCTCTTTTGGTGCTTTCGGTTCTTCTGTTGTTTCAGTCCCTTGTACTTTCTCTTCAGTTGCTTCTGGAGTCTCTCCATTTAAGAAAGCTTCGACGTCTTCTTTTAAAATACGCCCGTTTTTACCAGTCCCTTGTACTTGAGAGATCTCTACATTATTATCACGCGCATATTTACGAACGGAAGGCATTGCAATCACACGTGAACCATCACCTTCACCACCGCTCTCAGTTTGTGGTTTGCGTTCAGGTGATTTTTGTGTAGCTTCTTCCTTTGGAGTCTCTTCTTTCGTTGGTTCTTGAGCAGGTTTATCTTCTTGAGCAGGAGAATCCGCAGAATTTCCACCTTCTCCATCAAATGTAATAATTGTGTCTCCTACTACAGCCACCGAACCTTCTTCTACATTAATTTTTGTTACTTTCCCTTCAACAGGAGATGGGATTTCAACAACAGCTTTATCATTCTGAACTTCACAAAGAACGTCATCTTCTTTGACTTCGTCGCCCACTTTTACAAACCATTTTACGATCTCACCTTCGTGAATTCCTTCTCCAATGTCCGGCAATTTAAATTCATAAGCCACTATAGCAACCTCCTATCTATTCTTTCATTAAAAGTTTAGTACTTGATTTACTTTTTCAATAATGTCGTTATAATTTGGTAGCCAAACTTCTTCTGCTTGTGAGAATGGATAAACCGTATCAGGTGCTGTAACTCTTAGAACTGGCGCCTCTAAATACAAAATTGCCTGTTCTTGTATTTCTGCAACTACATTAGCGGATACACCAGCTTGACGCTGTGCTTCTTGAACAACCACTACACGGTTAGTTTTTTCTACTGATTTAAGAATGGTTTCATAATCAATAGGACTAACTGTTCGAAGATCAATAACTTCTGCACTTATTCCTTCTTTTTCGAGCTCTTCTGCTGCTTTCAAGCTGGAATGAACCATTGCACCGTAGGATACAAGAGTAACATCTGTTCCTTCTCTTTTCACATCTGCTTTCCCAATTTCAATCGTATATTCCTCTTCTGGAACTTCTTCGCGGAATGAACGGTAAAGTTTCATATGTTCCAAGAAGATAACTGGATCATTGTCGCGAATTGCTGAAATAAGCAGTCCCTTAGCCTCGTATGGAGTGGAAGGGATAACAACTTTTAATCCTGGCTGTTGGGCCAGTAGCCCCTCTAAACTATCTGCGTGTAATTCAGGTGTATGAACTCCGCCACCAAAAGGCGAACGAATAGTTATTGGCATATTATAGGTACCACCTGAACGATATCTCATACGAGCCATTTGACCAGAAATAGCGTCCATAGCTTCGTATACGAAGCCAAAGAACTGAATCTCTGGAACTGGACGGTATCCTTGCAACGCCAATCCAATAGCTAGCCCACCAATTCCTGACTCCGCAAGTGGAGTATCAAAAACACGTTCTTCCCCAAACTCCTTTTGAAGTCCATCAGTAGCACGGAACACACCACCATTTTGACCTACATCTTCCCCAAAGATCAAAACATTTTCATCATTTTTCAACTCAGTGTGTAACGCATTAGTGATAGCTTGAATCATTGTCATTTGTGCCATGATTTACTTCGACTCCTTTGCTTCGTACTCTTCCCGTTGTTTTTTTAGATTTGCAGGAAGTTCTTCATACATGAAATCAATTAGATCTGTAACTTTTTGTTTTGGCGCTTGATCAGCCTGCTTAATAGCAGCTTTCACATCTTCCTTCGCTTGATCAATTACTTTATTTTCTTCATCCTCAGACCAAAGTCCCTTAGCTTCTAAGAACTTACGGAAACGAACAAGTGGATCCTTCTTTTCCCATTCATTATCAAGGTCACTTGTACGGTAACGTGTCGGGTCATCACCAGCCATCGTATGAGGTCCATATCGGTATGTCATTGTCTCAATTAGAGTTGGACCTTCTCCGTTTACAGCTCTTTCACGAGCCTCTTTAGTAGCCGCATATACAGCTAAAACATCCATTCCATCTACTTGAATACCTTCGATACCAGCAGCAACTGCTTTTTGAGCTATAGTTTTCGCAGCAGATTGTTTCTCAACTGGAACTGAAATAGCAAAACGGTTATTTTGGACAATGAATACAGCAGGTGCTTTATAAGCTCCAGCAAAGTTCATACCTTCATAGAAGTCACCTTGGGATGCACCACCATCACCTGTATAAGTGATTGCTATATTTTTCTTTCCTCGTTTCTTCAAACCTAAAGCTACTCCTGCAGCTTGAACATACTGGGCTCCAATAATAATTTGTGGGCTTAATGCATTCACATCCTCCATTTGGTTTCCAGCAAAGTGTCCACGCGAAAATAAGAATGCTTTATAAAGCGGAAGACCATGCCAAATTAACTGAGGAACATCTCGATAGGCAGGAAGTATGAAATCCTCTTTATCAAGTACAAATTGTGTTCCAAGCTGTGATGCCTCTTGACCGGCAGTTGGCGCATAGAATCCTAATCTACCTTGACGATTTAAAGCAATACTTCTTTGATCAAGAATTCGAGTATAGACCATACGACGCATAAGTTCCTTTAGATCTTCATCCGAAAGATCAGGCATCAAATCTTCATTTACAACCTGACCATCTTCATTCAGAATTTGAAGCGTTTCATACTGATTTTCGATGTTTTCTAGTGTTCGTTTCAAAACGATTCACCTCTTCCTTTCTTCCATTCCAAATATTTTTACCTCATATTAGCATTCCCAAAAAGAGAAATTTTGTGTACCAAATTTAGCTTCTCTTCAAATACCCTCTTCTAATGGAATATAATCGCCTTTTTAGTTTTTCTCAGAAACTGTTATAATAAAATTAAGCGCTAAACTGATACAATTTTGCTTTTGATTGTAGTTTACATGAAATAACTTTGCTTAGTCAAACACTTTGTTTATATTTTTAATAGTTTAACACCACGATGATAGGAATAATCAAAAAGGCGGCTTCACGAAACTGTATTACCATTTTTATAACCCTGTACTATAAATAATAATTACTACTAATTTTTGATTAAGAAAAGCGCAAGCGGCCTTCAAAACAAGAAAAGCACTTGTTTCTGCGAAGTAGTTCTAAGTAGTTTTCCTTTGTGCGATTACTCGAGGCAAAAGCTTTGAAGATTACTCGATAAAGCTTTTTCGCTGGAACTAGACAAATTTTATGTTTTTTTGAAAATAAAAAACAGTCCTGCATTTTAGCAAGACTGTTTTTATACTTTTTTATCCCGCATTTACGGGCAGCCACCCATGAAGCAAGCTTTACAAACATGGATGAAAAATTTAATATTTTATTTTCATGGGAGTAATACCTCCCCCTCAAGTCTTAAGCAAAACGAAAAGAGTAGGTGGGATGAAATCCCCGTAAATTTCCGATTGAATCAAGGGTCTTTAGGTCATACCATTGGTTGCTAACAATCAGTGGGGACGGCCACTGATTGAAGTTTCACTTTATGAGTTTTCTGAATCACCATAGTCAACATTGAGATCGGTACTCTCATAAAACTCTCTTTTAGCTTCATTATATTCCTTAGTTAGATTATTAAATGTAGAATTCAACTCATTGACTTGATCGTAACTTGCATTGATTTTATCAATTTGTTGCTCCAATTCCTCTTTTTCTAGATCTTCTTTTTGAAGCATTGTATATAATTCCTTATCTAATTCCATAGAGGAAGCGTATGCATCATGTAAGTCATTATAGGCTTTATAACGATTTTCCATAGCTGTTTTAAGCTGGTTTACTTTTTCCTTTTGTTCATCTGTCTCTAAATCACTAATATATTGTTCTATTTTATCAAATTCTTGTTTAGCCGAATCAATACTTGCTTTCTCAAGTTCTAATTTAACTTCCCTTTGTTCAATGAGATTAATGGCTTCCTGGGATAATGTTTTAATTTGCTCAAAATCATTCATCCCAAGATCAATAATTTGATCATACAAATCTTTTTCTTGTTGCTCTAATTCAATTAATGGTTGTTGCTGTTCTTTAAAGCCTTCTTCCTGAGTAACGGCGTTCTCTAGATGGTTGTAAATTTCTTCTTCTGCATTTGGTTCATTAGAACAACCAATAAGAACAGCCGGAATTGCTAGCATCATTACTAATTGTTTTTTTAAGTTCAATGTAATATCCTCCTTAACCCTTACCATTAATCTGGTTGTTATGCTCATTAGTATATCATATCAAAATATAAAAAAGATTTATGAAACGATTTACTAAGAATAAAAAATTCTATTTGGTACAAGTTTATGTACTTCAATAGTAATGATGACATTTTTTAAGTGGGAAATCCAGAGGTTATTATGCTAAACTAAATATAAATTATGAATAAAATTAATATAGAATTCGAGGAGTGAACACCATGTCTGATTTGATTACCATGAAAGACATAATAAGAGAAGGTCATCCAGTTTTGCGACAAGTTGCTAACAAGGTTGATCTCCCACCAACAGAAGAAGAAAAGGAAACCTTATCACGCATGCTCGAGTTTTTAATAAATAGCCAAGATGAAAAATTAGCAGAAGAACTTCAACTAAGACCTGGAGTTGGTTTAGCAGCACCTCAAATTGGGATTTCAAAAAGAATGATTGCCGTACATTTTACTGATTATGATGAAAAGGAATATAGTTACGGTCTATTTAACCCAAAAATAGTTAGTCACTCTGTTGAAAAAAGCTATCTTTCAACTGGTGAAGGATGTTTATCTGTAGACAGAGATGTTCCAGGATACGTTCCTCGCCATAAAAAAATCACAGTTAAAGCTACTGATTTGGATGGAAATGAAGTAAGTCTTCGATTAAAAGGCTTAGCATCCATCATCTTCCAACATGAAATTGATCATTTAAATGGAATTATGTTCTATGATCATATTAATAAACAAGATCCTTATGCTGAACCTGAAAACTGCTCGCCTGTAGATAAATAACCAAAAGCCGCCCTTTTTAAAAGGGTGGCTTTTTGTATGGAAAGAATAAATCGAATCAATACTGCGAATTTTATAAAATAGATGATAGATTCTTCCAAGAAACATATTGTTTCTATACAATTATTGCTTATTTCGTACTATACTATAAGTAAGAGGAAAGGGTCGGTTGCGTTTAAAAAAGCTTTTCTTCGTATAAAGAAAGGAGATGTATGATATAATGTTAAAACGTTTAAGGGAAAAGCTAAAAAAAAGATGGAAAGATATTTTAGGTCGTAAAGATTATGCGTAATAAGGGTTAAACTTTCACAAATAAGTAACAAAAAGCCTTTAGGATCGTTGATATGGCTGTTCCACGGCAATTCATTTAACTAAAGTCAAATAAAGTTAATAATTATCAAATAAAAAAAAACATGCTATGATTGGATACGGAATAAAAATGTGGAAATATTGCTGGAATAGTTAGGAGAGATAATTATGATTTATAAGGTACTTTATCAGGAAATAGCCGGAGAAGTACCCGTTCGTGAACGGACTCAAGCCTTGTACATGGAGGCGAACTCAGAAGCAGATGTAAGAAAGAAATTAGCCGAAAGAAACCTTAATATTGAATTTATACAAGGGTTAGAAGAAGAACATCTAGCCTACGAACAAAACCATAATGAAGATTTTAAATTGGAGAAGGAGTAATCAATGAAATTTGTAAAAAACGACCAGACTGCAATTTTTGCATTGGGCGGGCTGGGTGAAATCGGAAAAAATACGTACGGGATTCAATTTCAAGATGAAATCATTTTGATTGACGCTGGAATTAAATTCCCTGAAGATGAACTGCTTGGAATCGACTACGTTATTCCTGATTACACTTATCTCGTCCAAAATCAGGATAAAATAAAGGGACTCTTCATCACTCATGGTCATGAAGACCATATTGGAGGAATTCCTTATTTGTTGAGGGAAATTAACATCCCAATATATGGAGGAAAGTTAGCGATTGGCCTAATTAAGAATAAACTAGACGAACATGGCCTTTTAAGAAATGCAAAACTTCATACCTATACAGAAGATGACGTTATTAAATTCCGCAAAACATCTGTTTCTTTCTTTAGAACCACCCATAGCATCCCGGATTCCTATGGTGTTGTTATAAAAACACCGCCAGGAAATATTGTACACACAGGAGATTTTAAATTTGACTTTACTCCTGTGGGTGAACCTGCCAACCTTACCAAAATGGCTGAAATCGGAAAAGAAGGTGTCCTATGCCTGCTTTCTGATAGTACAAATAGTGAGGTTCCAGGTTTCACTATGAGTGAACGTGTCGTGGGACAAAGTATTAGTGATATTTTTTCAAAAGCTAAAGGACGGTTGATATTTGCAACTTTCGCATCCAATATTCATCGTTTACAACAGATGGTGGAAGGTGCTGTTAAGCATAATCGGAAAGTAGCAGTTTTCGGAAGAAGTATGGAAGCTTCTATTTCCATTGGACTAGAGCTTGGTTATATACGAGCACCAAAAGATACTTTTATAGATGCTCATCAGATCAACCGATTGCCTAGTAGCGAGGTTGCGATTTTATGTACCGGTTCACAAGGTGAACCTATGGCTGCCCTTTCTCGAATTGCTAATGGAACACATCGTCAAATTCAAATCATTCCTGATGATACAGTTGTTTTCTCTTCTTCCCCTATTCCAGGTAACACTGTGAGCGTAAGTAAAACGATCAATATGTTGTTCCGTGCAGGTGCAGATGTAATCCACGGACCTTTAAGTGATATTCACACCTCTGGTCATGGAAGTCAGGAAGAACAGAAATTAATGCTTCGTCTTATCAAACCGAAGTACTTTATGCCGATTCACGGTGAATATCGTATGTTAAAAATGCATACAAAACTTGCTGAAGATTGTGGTATTCCTCTCGATAATAGTTTTATCATGGATAATGGTGATGTATTAGCTTTAGGAAAAGATAATGCTATGATTTCTGGTAAAATACCATCTGGAAATGTTTATGTAGATGGCAGCGGGATTGGAGACATCGGTAATATCGTGCTCCGTGACCGTCGAATCCTTTCTGAGGAAGGTCTTGTTATCATAGTGGTGAGCATAAATATGAAGGAATTCAAGGTAGCTGCTGGCCCTGATATCATCTCTAGAGGATTTGTTTATATGAGGGAATCAGAAGACCTTATCAATGAAGCACAAAAGTTAATTGCTAGCCATTTAGACAAAATTATGGAGCGTAAAACTACGCAATGGTCAGAAATCAAAAATGAAATTACTGATACAATAGCTCCTTTCCTTTACGAAAAAACCAAAAGAAAACCAATGATCTTACCAATTATCATGGAAGTATAAAGAAAAAGCATCAGCACTCTCGAAACAAGAAAAGCACTTGTTTCTTTGAAGAAGCTCTAAGTAGCTTCCCTTAGTGCGATTACTTGGGGGGAGCAAACTCTGAAGGTATTACGAAGAAATTTTTGCTGAAGCTAGACAGAAAAGGTGTTGGATTTCTCCAACACCTTTTTATTCTTCATCATCATTTACTAAGTTTTTCTCAAAGCGAGAGATATCCTGATCTGCACCAATAACAATCATAATATCATTTTCATTAATTTTTTCGGAAGCCATAGGAGAAACAATGATTTCCTTCCCCCTCTTAATCGCAACCACGTTACATCCATATTTTGCACGTATGTCTAATTCAATAAGGGTCCTTCCACTTATTTTCGTACCTGCTTTCACTTCCACAATACTATACTCGTCTGATAGCTCTAAGTAATCTAATACATTATTTGATATTAGATTATGAGCAATTCTCTTCCCCATATCTCTTTCAGGATGAACGACATGGTGGGCACCAATCTTATTCAATACTTTTTCATGATAATCATTTTGAGCTTTCACAGTGATCTTTTTTACCCCTATTTCTACAAGCATCAAAGTTGTTAAAATACTTGATTGTATATTGTCTCCAATGGCTACAATCACATGGTCAATATTACGAATCCCAAGTTCACGAAGCACATTCTCATCCGTTGTATCCGCAATTACTGCATGTGAGGCAACATCTTTAAACTCATTGACACGATCCTCATTTATGTCAATGGCTAATACATTCATGCCTTCCATACTTAACTCTTTACAAATACTTCCACCGAATCGTCCTAATCCAATAACTGCAAATTCTTTTTTCATATTCAATCCTCCAAAACAGCAACAATCTTCCCACCTAGTTTAGCATAAAAGTTTCTACTTTCCTATTCCTAAGAAAGCACAAGCGCCCTTCGAAACAAGAAAAGCACTTGTTTCTGCGAAGTAGCTCTATGTATCTTTCTTTCCTTACTTGGGGCAAAAGCTTCGAAGATTACTCGATGAAATTTTTCGCTGGAGCTAGACAAATTCTCTAACAACTCAGAAATAGCTGATAATATCAGAAAAGACGAGTACATATTGATGTACTCGTCTTTAACCATTTACATTGCATCCAACATTTCAAACTGTGTCTTAATTAAATGGTAATATTCTCCGTGTTGCTCCATTAATTCATTATGGTTCCCTTGTTCCTTTATTTCACCATGATCTAAGATATAAATATGATCTGCTTCGCGAATCGTGGAAAGACGGTGGGCAATAATAATAGATGTTCTTCCATGAAGAAGGCGTCTAAGAGCTTTTTGAATTTTGATTTCCGTTTCAGTATCAATACTTGCAGTTGCTTCATCTAAAATTAGAATTTTAGGGTCAGCTAGCAAGGCACGTGCAAAGGATAATAATTGTCTTTCACCGACGGAAAGTATATTACCTCTTTCTTCAACCTCTGTCATATACCCATCACTTAAACGTTGAATAAAATCATCAGCACCTACCATCTTCGCCGCTTCTATTACTTCCTCATCAGTTGCATCTGGTCGACCAAATCGGATATTATCCATAATCGTTCCAGAGAAAATAAACGTATCCTGTAAAACAATACTGATTTGCTGTCTTAAAGAATCTAATTTGATATCAACAATGGGATGGCCATCAATTTTAATTTGCCCACCCGTCACATCATAGAATCGACTGATTAAATTTGCAATAGTAGTCTTGCCAGAACCCGTATGACCGACCAATGCTACAGTTTGCCCCGCTTTTATCTCTAGCGAAATATCTTTTAAGGCCATTCGCCCCTCATCATAAGCAAATTGAACACGTTCGAATTCAATAAGGCCTTTCATTGGATCTAATATAATAGCATTTTCGCTCTCTTTCACATTTGGCTTTTCATCTAAAAATTCAAAAATACGTTCAGATGAGGCCATTGCCATTAGAAGTTGATTGTAAATTTGTCCTAATCTTGATATTGGATCCCAAAACATTCCTAGATAGAATGCGAAGGAAACAAAAACCCCAGTTGTAATTCCTCCTTGCTCTGGACCTACTTGGATCAAATAGGTACCATACCATATTAAAAGGGCAGTTCCAATAGCATTACTCATTTCCACAAAGGGACGAAACATTGCACTTTTCTTTGTAGCCGTTTGCCAACGTTGATAATTATCAGTATTTATCCCATTAAAAAACTCCGTATTTTCTTTCTCTTGTGCAAAGGATTGCGTAATTCTAATTCCTTGGATACTTTCGTTTAGGTGAGAATTTATTCTAGATTGCTGTATTCTTACATCCTGCCAGGATCGTCTTATATTTCTTCTCAATTTAGTTGAAATAAAGAACATTATTGGTAATATAATCATAATTGCCAATGTAAGTTTTGGACTAAGAGTAAACAAAATTACGAAAATACCAACTAGAGTGATGATATCCATAAGAAGGTTAATAATCCCATTTGTAAATAATTCCTGCAACGAGTTGATGTCATTTAATATACGGACCAGTATGGATCCTGCAGACCTAGAATCAAAGAAACGATGAGACAGACGTTGCACATGGGAGAATAAGTGATGTCGCAGATCATAGATAACATTTTGTCCTAGTTCATTTACCCATTTAATACGAAAAACATTTGCTAAGTAACTAAACAAATAAAGAACACTGATTAAAGCTACTAACTTCCAAAGGAGATTAAAATCTTTATTGGCTATAGCGTTATCCATCGTTTGAACCCCAATCACGATTGGGACAAATAATCGAACGGCTGTTGCAACTAACATGGCAATAATTGCTCCAGGTAATAACGTCTTTATATATGGTCGTAAATAACTTAATAGTCGTACCATTTGTTGCCAGTTAAAAGGTTTTTCAATTGCTTGATCAAGGGTATAATGAAATCTATTTAAATGACGATTCTCTTCTGGTTCTTTTGAATTTTTCTTAGTTCGAGCCATATCGTTCCCTCCTCCCCTATACCTCTTTGAGAATTCTTTCTCTATCCTGATATTGAATATTGAATATACGTTGATAAGGACCCTCTACTTGGACTAGCTCCTCATGAAGACCTCGATTAACTACTTCCCCTCCATCTAAGACCAAAATTTCATCTGCATGTTTCAGAGAAGAAATACGGTGCGCTATTATAAATGTGGTCCTGCCTTTCATGACTTCTTTAAGCGCTTTTTGAATTTTAAATTCCGTTTCCATATCTACTGCAGAAGTAGCATCATCCAATATGAGAATACTTGGGTCAATGAGGAGTGCTCTGGCAATAGCAATTCTTTGCTTTTGACCTCCTGATAGCCCCATCCCTCTTTCTCCTAACATCGTGTCATATCCATTTGGCATTTCCATAATAAAATCATGGGCCTGGGCACGCTTGGCAGCATCTATAATCTCATCCATGCTTGCATCGGGATTACCGTACGCAATATTTGCCTTAATCGATGTAGAAAAAAGAAATGCTTCTTGAAGAACTACTCCTATATTTTTCCTTAAAGTTGTTAAGGAATACTCGTTAACTGGTATTCCATCTATTAAAATATCACCTTTCACCGGTTCATAGAAACGTGTGATCAGCTGAGTTAAACTTGTTTTACCTGAACCAGTTGAGCCAATTAGACCGATTACTTTTCCTGGAGGTGCATCTAAAGTAATATCTTTTAACGCCTCATCATCATCCTCCTCGTATTTCAAGGTTACATTTTCAAAAGCAACATGCCCCTTCAAACGAGATTTTTCTACTGGTTGGTCAATCTCTGATATTTCCTCTTTGGATTCTAATATTTCAAGAAGTCTTTCCCCAGATGCCTTTGATTGAGAAAATTGATTAATGATAAAGCCAAGATTCATAATTGGCCACATAATATACCAAACTAAACTAAAAAATGCGACAAGCTCCCCATGCTGTAAGGAACCATCCATAACTAAGTATCCACCATATGCCAACAAGGCAACCACACAAACGTTCCCTATGAATTCCATTAAAGGAAAATATTTAGCCCAAACATAAGATGTGTTTAAATAATTTTGACGATAGTCATCATTGCTTGCTGTAAATCTATCAATCTCAAAGTTTTCTCTTGATAATGATTTAACAGTGTTAATCCCGCTAATATTTTCTTGAACCCTTGTATTCAGTCTTCCAAATGATTTTCTAATTCCTCGGAATCCCGGGTGAACAAGCTTATCGAATTTGTATACAACAATAGATAAAAATGGCATTGCTGCCATGGTTACAAGTGTTAAAGGTACGGAATAGTAAAACATAACAGCTAAACTTGCACTAACTAGCAACAAGAAACGAATAAACTCGGAAAATCCAAAGGAAAGAAAAAATCGAAAGCCTTCCACATCTGCGGTTAATCGAGACATTAAATCTCCCGTTCTAGCGTTATCATAATAACGGAAAGGTAAGCGTTGTAACTTTTGATAAAGTTCGTCTCTTAGTTTATAGACTGACTTAATTCCAAATAAATCTCCAAAGTATTGATTATAAAAAGTAGCAACCCCTTTGACTCCCATAATTAAAATAAATCCAATAGCTAAATAGGGTATTAATCCATATTCCCCTCCTAGGATAACTTCATCAATTGTAACTTGAAGTACAATTGGATAAATCACTGTGATCCCAGTAACAAAAAACAAGGAAAAAAGAGAAATGAAAAAATACTTTTTAAAGGGTAAGTAAAACATCTTTAGCTTCTTAAATGTGTTCAAAATGAAACCCTCCTTTATCTCTCTATGTAAAACCCAGTATATATAAATATAACGAGTTCCGAAATATTTTTCCACCCTTTCGACTTCATTTTTTTGAAAATATGAATTTGATAAAAATTGGGACACCTATAAATTGGTTTCCTTTTTTAATTATAGGGAACTTAATATTTGGAAGCATCCTTTGTTTTTCGATATAGTTAGACATGACCCATGAGGGAATAAGCACTAGGAGTGATGTGAATGAATATCTTTGAAAATGGATTTCAAATTAATTGGGAGGTACTGTCTGAATACTTGCTACAAGTTCTTGTACAAGCAGGACTTTTACTTATTTTGTTTGCCATCATCAAACCTATTGGCAAAAAAGTAATACATCGCCTCATTTCTAATTATGGAAAACATCAAAAGCTTACAGAAGGTAGACAAAAAACATTAGAAAAACTTCTTATTAATGTCTTTACTTATTTATTATCTTTTTTTCTCATTATTACATTATTAGGAATTTTGAATATTCCTATTGGACCATTCCTAGCCGGTGCAGGGATCATTGGATTAGCTATTAGTTTTGGAGCTCAAGGTTTAGTCAATGATGTGGTAACTGGATTCTTTATTTTGTTAGAACACCAAATTGATGTAGATGATTATGTAACTACTGCTGGTTATGATGGTGTCGTCGAAGAAGTTGGTTTCCGAACTACGAAAATAAGAGGATTTGACGGTACATTACATTTTATTCCTAACAGAAATATTTCAGGGGTAAGCAATCATTCTAGAGGAAATATGCGAGCACTTGTCGATATTGGAATTTCCTATGACGAAAATATTGATCAGGCAATAGAAGTTTTACAAAAAGTATGTGATGACTTTAGTCAAAATGACACGAGGATGAAGGAGGGACCTAATGTTCTTGGTGTTCAATCTCTTGGATCTTCTGACGTCGTCTTACGCATAATAGGAAAAACCGGAAATATGGAGCAATGGGCTGTGGAGCGCGACTTAAGAAGAAAAATGAAAGAAGCATTAGATCAAGCAGGAATTGAAATTCCATATCCACATCAAGTATATATAGAAAAAGAAAACAAATAAAGGTGAAACTTCAATCAGTGTCCGTTCCCCACTGATTGTTAGCACCCAAGGGTATGACCTAAAGGCCTTGAACCAATCGGACATTTACGGGTAGCCAACCATGAAGTAAGCTCCACCAACCAGGATGAAAAATGTAATGTTTTATTTTCATGGGAGTTTACCCCCCACCCACTCTTTTCGTTTCACTAAGACTTGAGGTGGGGGGGTGCGGGGTAAGAAAAGCGCGAAGCGCCCTTCGAAACAAGAAAAGCACTTGTTTCTGCGAAGTAGCTCAAAGTAGCTTTCCTTTGTGCGATTACTTGGGCAAAAACTTCGAAGATTATTCGATAATGCTTTTTCGCTGGAGCTAGACAGATTTTTCTTATCTTGTAAAGAAAGGAGCCTGGCACTTTGGTAGCCAAGCTCCTTTCTTATAATTAGATGGAATGATTTATAATCGGCTTTCTACTTCTTGAACAACCTGTTCAGCTGTTAAACCATCTGCATTAATGACAGATGCGTCCGTTGATCTTGTTGCCATTCCCATTACATTTTTATCCTGTCCTGTAATTACGCAACAGTCACAATTCTTAGCGTCTTCTTCTTGTTTTAATTCTACAATGTCATAGCCTTTTTCTTGTAAAGCATTACGTACATCGGATAAAGAGCCCTCTACACCAATGCGAGCCATGTAAATTCCTCCTTCAATAGGTTTCATAAGTATCTTATCCAAATATTTGAAGGGTATGCACATGACTTATATTGTGACTAAGAAGCCTTTTACTGCTTTATAGGCAACTTCTAACGCATCTTCCTTTGGCGCTAATTTTTCATTATGCAGACCATAAGGCGAATCCACACCAAGCCAAAACACAAAGCCTGGGATTTCTTTTAGCATGTATCCAAAATCTTCACCTGTCATCGCTGGTTTTGCTTCTTGATAGGTAAAATTGGAGCTCTGAATAGAAGTTTTAAATTTTTCAACCCATAGTGGATCATTATAAACTTGGTAATAATTTGATCCATAATCAATGGAAATCTGACACCGATGGGTAATTTCCGTTCCTTTAGCTAAACGCTCAAGATTTTCTTTCATGACATTCATTGTTTCAGGCTTCAGTGTGCGCATGGTTCCTTCAAGTCTAGCATGCTCGGCAATGGCATTCTGAACGAAACCGCCAGTAATTTTCCCGATCGTTAATACAGCAGAATCAAGAGGATCAACTTGCCTTGAAATGATTTGTTGAGCCTGAACCACAAATGAACTCGCAGCAGTCACCATATCAAAACTTAGATGTGGATAAGCCGCATGACCTCCTTTGCCATGAAAGTCAATGAACAACTCACTTGTGTTTGCAAATAATAATCCCGGACGAGAGGAAACTGTCCCCACTGGTAACTCAGGAGCAATATGGAGAGCCATAATTACATCAGGCTTCCATCTTTGAAGCATTTCAGACTTCAACATAGGAAGAGCACCACCAGGCCCTTCTTCGGCTGGCTGAAAGATGAATAAAAGATTGTGCTGATGCGGATTCTTAGCAAAGAAAGATAAAAGTGCTAGGGCAATCGTCATATGAAAATCATGACCACATGCATGCATCTTCCCTTCATGCATAGATGCATATGGCAAATTCGTGGTTTCTGTGATTGGCAGTCCATCGATATCTGCTCGATATCCTATCGTTTTTTCACCTACACTTCCTCTAACTCGAACAAACATTCCTGTTTTCCATTGGCTTATCTCAAGGTGTTCCTGTGGTAATGAAGAAATGAATTCTAATAAGTAAGACTGCGTTTTCACTTCTTGAAATCCTAGCTCTGGTATTTGATGGAGTGCTCTTCTGATTAAAATCATATCTTGTTTCTGCATTTCATTTATCCCCTTTTCCTTAGACCATTAGGAAAAAGAGCAGGGAGTCCCTGCTCTTTTGTTAATTTTGATTTAGATTACGTAAAGCTTGCATAATCTCCGTTTTTGATCTTGTTTGGTCATCAATTTCTTTAAGCACTCTTGCAGGAATACCAGCAACTAGCGTATTCGGTGGAACATCTTTTGTTACTACCGACCCTGCTGCGACAACCGATCCCTTTCCTACCGTAACACCTTCTAACACAACAGCATTTGCCCCAATGACAACGTCATCTTCAATCAATACTGGCTTTGCTGAAGGAGGCTCAATAACACCTGCCAAAACTGCTCCCGCTCCTATATGGCAGTTCTTTCCAACTGTTGCACGGCCACCCAAGACAACGTTCATATCAATCATAGTTCCTTCTCCTATGACTGATCCAATATTTATAACTGCCCCCATCATGATGACAGCTCCATCACCAATTTCAACTTGGTCACGAATAAAAGCGCCTGGCTCAATTCTTGCTTTGATATTTTTTAGATCAAGTAATGGGATTGCTGAATTCCTGCGATCATTTTCAAGAACATAATCTTGTATTTGATTTTCGTTAAGTTTTTCCTTAATATCGTTCCATTCTCCAAATAAAACACCTGTTTTTTCTTCGACAAAAGCTTGTACAGCATCTCCAAAATCGATCTGGCTTAATCCTTCACCTTTTATGTACACCTTGACAGGAGTTGATTTTTTACTTTCAGAAATAAATCTAATAATTTCGTGGGCATCCATCATTTTCATATATAAATCCTCCTATTTACTTATATTCATTTTCACTTTCTTAACTTTATCAAAGTGTCGATTTTATGACAAGAATTAGACTATTTAAGGATAAATAATAAAGTGCAACTTCAATCAGCGGCCGGCCCCCCACTGTTTGTTAGCGCCCAAGGGTATGATCTAAAGACCCTTGACCAATCGGACATTTACGGGCAATTTATCCACATCTACTATTTCCGTTTCACTTAAGACTTAAGAAAAGCGCAAGCACCCTTCGAAACAAGAAAATCGCTTGTTTCTGCGAAGTAGCTCTAAGTAGCTTTCCTTTGTGCGATTACTCGGGGCAAAAGCTTCGAAGATTATTCGAAGAAGCTTTTTCGCTGGAGCTAGACAAATTTTAGCTTTCGTAAAAAAATTGTTGGCAATAGCCAACAACTTTTTAACCTTTTAATTGTCTGCGTGAAGCATCTGATTTATTTTCTTTAGGATCGCCCTTCTCGTTAATAATCCATCAAACTGTTTTTTTTCATCCACTACACACACAAATGGATGATCGATAGTTTTCTTCAACCCTAAGGACAAGCTATCGTATTTTTTTAAGGTAGGAATATCATTTTTCATAATAGCATCAACCTTAATTACTGAAAGTCTTTCCATTTCAAATCGTTCCATGCCCAAAACTTCTTCTAGGATTATGGTTTTACTGATAATACCTTCGAGTTTATAGGAGGGAGTTAGTACTGGAACTGCTGAATAACCTGACTTAACCAATACTAAAAGGGCATGTTCTAGCGGATTTCCTATTTGTACATGAGCAATTTTTTCAGAGGGAATTATTAGTTCTTCAATAGTTGTTTCAGTGAACTGTTTTGTTGGTATTTCCATCATGGTTTTGCACTCTCCTTCATACGGAAGAGGGCTTATTTCTTCACGCATCGATACGAGTTATAAAACTCTTTCCAACATTAGTTTACCATAAATCAAAGGGGGCTTCCATACCTCCTTAAGAAACGATTACATCGTTTTTCGTTCATTATTTGTTTGCACTTGAATGAAAATAGGTGTTAAATTCGTCCTTCCACAAACTTCGCAACGATCTTTTTTTGTTGAGATATTAAGGCAATAGACACATTTATAATGCAAAATAAACTCCCCTTTTCCTTAAATGGTTTACAAATTGCTGTCATTAGTAGAATATGCTTTTATTACCGTTTTGTTCTGAAACTTGTTTATTAAAAACGCTTTAAGATTAAAATATATGCCACAAGCCTAAAAATTATGTTTGTTTTGACGGTGAGGCTTGACTAGTTTACTCGGGGCAAAAACTTCGAAGATTACTCGATGATGCTTTTTCGCTGGAGCTAGACAAATTTTATGCTTTCTTGTCTTATTAGAAAAACTTCACTTATCGTTATAGGGATTTTGAATGCGCGTTTTGATTTCTTAGAAGCCCTTAAACTCTTGATTGCAAGTCCTAATGAAGAAATCCTTAGTATAGCTGATAGTATAAAAAAGGAAGGGAAGTTTATATATTTCACCCTCCCCTTCCTCTATCTAGACATTTTCTTTAATTTTAAATGAAAATAGGTCTAAAGTCTAAAATGGATGTTGATTTAACCATTGGCCCCCATCCATAGTTACGACTTCTCCATTTATGAAAGAAGCTTTTTCAGACAATAAAAAGGCGGCTAGCTCAGCAATTTCCTCTGGTTTTCCGAGACGATGTAACGGAACAGATTGCAGGGTTCTTTTTGCTGCTTCTTCCGATTCCCACAGTTTCTCCGCTCCTCCTGTCCTTTCAATCGGTCCTGGGGCTATGGCATTCACCCTTATTCCATATCGACTCCCCCACTCAACAGCTAATGTACGAGTCATTGATAACACCCCCGCTTTTGCAGCTGCAGAGTGAACAACCCCAGCACCAGCACCCCAAGCATAAGTTGCCACCATATTAATGATTGATCCTTTTATGCCTTGTTTAATCCAATATTCCCCAATGGTTTTGCTACAGTAAAACGTGCCATTTAGAACTATATCTATAACGGCATTCCAACCATTGAGAGACAATTTTTCAGCAGGGCAAATAAAGTTTCCTGCAGCATTATTAATGAGAGCATCTACCGTTCCAAACTTTTCAACAGTAGATGAAAGTGTTCTTTCGATATCCTCTGGTTTTCTAACATCCATGACGATATAATGGATGTTAGATGTCTCCCCAATTTCATCCACTGCATTCTTTAATTTTTCTTCATTTCGCCCAGTAATGACAACAGACCAACCATCATTATACAGCTTCTTTGCCATATACTTTCCCATTCCACTTGATCCACCAGTTACTACAACAACCTTTTTCAATAATTTTCAACTCCCTTCTTTTTAAATACCATTCCATGAAAGGTTGCATATTCCTTCTTAAACTTAAAATATTAGGTAGCCAAAAAAATAAATTTAATATGTAGGAAAATGTGGGGTTTCGAGTAAGAGTTCACATGATATAATTCAACTACATGAATGAAATGAAGGATGAATGAAATGTCTAGTAAAGTTATAACAAGAAGATCATTTTTACGAAAAACCTTTGGCACTTTAGTGACCTTTCTGGGGTTGAGTGGTGGAGGATATTATTACGTACGATATTTTGAACCTGATTGGGTAGAAACTAATCATGTGAAAATATCCTCTAACAAAATACCTAAAAGCTTTGACCAATATAAAATTCTTCAGTTCAGTGATACTCATTTGGGTTTTAATTATCAAATACAGGAATTTGAATCTTTAATCAATAAGATGAATGAGCTGCATGCAGATCTTGTTTTATTTACAGGGGACCTAATCGATGCTCCTGATCGTTATCAACAATTTGATAAAGTTGGTCCTTTACTAAAAAAAATCCAATCAAAGGACGGTAAATACTGGATATATGGGAATCATGATCATGGAGGCTATGGTACGGAAATATTAAAAGATGTTATGACTGCAGGGGAATTTACATTATTACAAAATGAGCATCAACAAATTAAAAAAAACCGCGACTTCATTTTCTTATCAGGATTAGATGATGGAATGTTAGGTAAACCAGACTTAAATCTAGCTTTACAAGGAGTAAATCCTGAAACCTATACGATTTTAATGATGCACGAGCCGGATTTTGCTGACTTATACACACATTCATCAATAGACCTTATGCTATCTGGTCATAGTCATGGAGGGCAAGTTCAGCTCCCCTATTTAGGACACTTAATAGCTCCACCATATGGGCAAAAATATGTCAATGGAAGTTATAGTGTTGGAGAAAGCGATTTTCACCTGTATGTTAACAAGGGAATTGGAACGACCAGACTGCCCTATCGTTTTTTGTGTCGTCCAGAAATCACTTTATTTACATTAAATTCTTCAGTGTAAAAGTTACCTTTTGTTTTATGATTATGCTAAAATATCCATGAATTCTCAAAACATTGGGGGATATTAACATGAATAAGGCGCGGATTATACTTCTTTTCCTATTCATCTTCTCAATCCTTGCTCTTTCAGCTTGTTCTGAAAAGTATGAAGGAGATTTTAGTTATGAAGTAGAACCATTTAGTTTTACAAACCAAGACAATAAAGAAGTGTCAAAAGAAGATTTAGAAGGTGAATTTTGGATAGCCAATATGATTTTCACAAATTGCAATGATGTTTGCCCACCTATGACAGCAAATATGGCTAGGCTGCAAGAAAAATTAAAAGAAAATTCACTCCATGTACGACTCGTTTCCTTTTCAGTTGACCCTGAAGTTGATACACCATCTCTTTTAAAATCTTTCGCTGACAATTATGAAGCTGACTACACTAATTGGGATTTTCTAACAGGGTACTCCACTGAAACGATTCAAGAATTTTTGGTTAAATCTTTTAAAGCTCTTGCAGAAAAAACAGAAGATGGACAAGTTATCCATTCAACAAGGTTCTTTCTCGTTTCTCCCGAAGGAAATGCAATAAAAAAATATGATGGTCTTCGAGCAGATGAAATGGACAAGATCATAGGGGATTTAAAAACATACCTAGATAAATAAGTGTAAGAAAAGATACTAGTAATAATTATTATACTAGTCTCTAACATTTGAATTTTTTAAAAATTTTGTTGATTTTGCCTAGCAATTTCTATAGGATATAAACTATTATAGTAATAGGAAGGAGGAGAATCATTGACTTCATACATTAAACACTCCCAAATATCAACTAACGAAATTGCAAAAGCAGTTTTTGTAGTAAACCGGCACGCTAAGGTTGCTCCAGATCCACGCCACCTCTACAATTTAAAGAAACAAGCTATTCAAAAACTTTTAGTAGAAAACAAAGCGCAGAAAATAGGGTTGCACTTTTCTGAAAATCCTAAAAAAAGTCAACAATACTCTACTCTTCTCGTACAAATCGGTGAATTTTATTTTCATATTCCACCAGAAAAATCAGATTTTAAAAATAATAAACACTTAGGTCATCTTGATCAAACATACCGTAATCCTAAAGTGATCATGTCACTTTCTAAAGCTAAGAGAATTTTATACCAATATCTAAATATGAAACCTGAGGACATTAATGCACATCAAACCTCTCATTCATCATACTCCCAAACCAATTCAACTTTTCCTCCGTGGAAACCCTTATATTCTTCGGAAAGAAAAAGATTTCGAAAAAAATAAGGAGACATCTATAATTAATCATTTCTAATGATGAGATACACTATCAACCCAATTACTGGAAAAAATAATGTTCCAACTAATACAACTAAAGCATATTCCTTACTGTTCCCTTTGTGAATGGAATCACGATATGCCCACACACTAGTTATTACATTTAAAAATAACAAAATTATTCCAAAAAGAATAAACATAGTGAATATTGCAGTCATCTTTTTGTTAACCTCCCTTTTATAAATTATACGAAGGTGGAACAATAACGTTTCATAAGAAAAGCGCAAGCGCCCTCGATCATCGACGTA
>JAWJLM010000035.1 GCA_040191315.1 Bacillaceae bacterium S4-13-56
TCCCCAGAGCCATCGCGTAGCGATTTCGTTCTTCTTACCAACACACACATCACTAAAGTTTTCTAAATGTGAATATAGGTTTATATAAGAACCAAAAAGTTAGAAAACATAACAACCGTTAAAGGGCTTCTAAGAAATCATACCTCGTTTTCTTAGAAGCCACTATTCTTATAAGTGCAGGCCTTTAAGGCGCCCAATGTTGCTGCCTTTACGTAGATAAGACAAGTTTTCCTATCTGCATAGCAACACTTGTCTTATAGCCAATCCCTAATAGAGAAACCTAATTTTCCCATGTATTCTCAAGCGACTAAAGTTATAATTTCTAATAGTAGAAAAAAGTCCACTCCAACTAATATTGGGTGGACTTTTATCTTACCTTCTTACCCTGGTGCTTACAATCAGTGGGGGACGGCACTGATGGAAGTTTCACTTTATCTTCATCACAGGGAGGACACCCTTCAGTATTACTAGATTTAATGATTGGCCCCCATTAATATATAATTTGTGTTGGTGGGAACCGTCCCTACCAACACACCCGCGCCCGCCAACACACCCGCGCCCGCCACCACCCCGTGCCCGCCACCAACCCCGCCAACAGGCTTACCTGTATGTGGGTCCTCACAAAATTGTCATTTTGTCATGGTGATTTTGTGGTTTTGTGAGTTATATTTAGGATACGGGGGGTGGTTTTGTGAGGAAGGGATTATGGATTTTCATTGCTAGTTTTTTTATAGGTGCGACAATTTTAATTGTAGTTTTAACGATAGATTCTCCCGAGCAAAAAGATAAGGTTTACCAAATAGGAGTGCTTATGACTGGAAATAGCAGATTAGAAAAATTCCGTGGGTTGGAGCAGGGGCTATATGAACTTGGTTATGAAAAGGGTACATTTCAATTCGATGTATATAATAGCCAAGATAATTTGAAAGAATTAGAAACTTTAGCTAAAGAAGCTGTTCAAAATAATCCGGATATTTTGGTAGCATTAGGGGCGATTGAGGCTTTAACAATTAAAGATACCATGGAAAAACAGGGAGTCTCTATCCCTGTGGTTTTTGCGGGGATTGCGGCGCCTAAAGAGTTGGGACTAATTGATGACTATCGAAATCCTGGGGGTATGTTTACTGGAGTTGATAATAATCATTTGAATCTATCAGCTAAGAGATTGGAACTACTGCTTAATCTAGTCCCAAGTATCGAACGAGTCATTGTTCTATATGACCGCGAATTGGATGTTAGTGTCATGAGTTTAGAACGGGTGAAAGAGGCAGCAAAGGAATTGGACATCCCAATTGTCGCATTCCAAACGATTGGAGAACCTGAACTATTTGAAAATCTTGATCATATCGTCAAATCAACAGATGGATTGATGGTATTACCAAGTTTCCATATTGAAGCTTTATCTAAGGAAATTTCGGAGTTTGCAATGGAACACTCACTTCCAACGATGGGGATTTTTGAAGAAAATATACAGTACGGATTTTTGGCGGGATATGGAGTTCCTTTTTTTGAACAGGGTTTTCAGTCAGCTCGACTTGTTAGTTTGATTTTACAAGGGGCAGACCCATCTCATATATCTGTGGAGTTACCAGATCAAGTAAAGTTTTTGATTAATGACTACGTCCGAAAACAAATTGGTGTCTCTTTAGATCAAGAAACATCTCTTTTGGCTGATTTTTTGACAACAAATGAATCCCTTCTTGATGAAAGTGGAGAAAGGCCATGAGAAATTATATAAATCGACTACGAATTCGAAATAAGGTGTTGTTGTTTGGTTTAATTATGTCGACTCTCCCTCTCATATTTTTAAGCGTTTTTCTCTTCTTAGAGTTTATGGACGATCAGGAAAAAAGTGTGAAGGAAAGGCAGACTATTATCATTGAGAGTATTGCAAAAGATGTGGATCAACAAATACAACAGATAATCAAGCATGTTCAATTTTTATCTACTGTAGATGGTTTAGAGGATCATCGAGGCCTCTATTATCAAACCTTACATGAAAATCAAGCAATTGAGGAAATCGTTATGTTTGACCATTTGGGGGTCGTGAAGGATCGTGTATCACGTTTTGATTTGAATAGGGTGCAAAACCAGGATTGGATGAATACAGAACAGCTAGATCAGCTTTCTCATGAAAAGATATTTATTGATGAGGTGTCCTTTAACTCATTTGGTCAACCCATTATGAAACTAGCAACTTCACTTCCGCTGAAGGAAAATAACCAGTTCCTAGGTGGTATTGGTGTTGTTATTCAGCTGCAGAAAATTATAGGAGAAATTACTTCTTCAAGAGTCAAAGAGGAAGGAATTCTTTATTTATTAGATCAAAAAGATAAAATTATTGCTCATCAGGATTATTCTCAGCTTTGGAAGCCTAGTGAGGAGAATAATGAAGGGGACAGAGTTTTGGGGGTGCAAAAAAAGATCGATACTTTAGGTTGGACCCTTGTTATGGAACAGCCATATAAAGAGGCCTATTCCTCCGTGTATACTCTAGCTTCAAAAGGGACAATTATTGTATTAATAGTGGGCTTTTTCATTAGTTTGCTAAGTATTGCAGCTGGACTTTATTTTACAAGGCCTATTGAAAGTCTGCAAAAGGCTATTAAGAGCTTTCAGAAAAATCAATGGGTGGAGCCTGTCCGTCTTCAGCGAGCGGATGAAATGGGTCAGCTAGCTAATGCTTTTAATGAGATGAGTGCGGAGCTTTATGAAAAATCGCAGTCGCTGCTTATGGAAAAAGAGCGGCTGGACGTTATAGTCGATGGGATTGGAGCTGGCCTAGCATTAGTTCGTTCTGATTTTACCATTTCATGGATTAATCCAACATTAGAAAGCTGGTTAGATCGGTTCGAATTAAATATCCCTTGCTATGTGTTGTTTAGCGGAGAGGACCAGCCGTGTAAGGATTGCCCAATTATGGATCCTGCACAACCGATAGAGTCGAATGAAATCCATAAAGTAATTGGAAAAAGCGGGAAAAAGAAAATCTTTAGGCACCGTGTGTATCCTTTGACTCAAACGGTAGATTCTAATGAACATTATCTAATTGTCATGGAGGATATTACAGAACAACAAGAGATGGAGGAAAAGCTGATCCAGACCGATAAGTTAAGTGCCTTAGGATTAATGGCATCTAGCTTTGCCCATGAGGTAAACAACCCATTAGCGACCATTAATGTTTATGCTGAAGATCTACTTGACCGTTTAAAGGAAGAAAAAGAGGAGCTTGTTCAGTCAGGTGAAATGGAAAAGTATTTACGCATAATTAAAGAAAATACAGAGCGCTGTAAAAATATCACTAGAAATCTACTTAATTTCTCAAGAAAAACAGAATGGACAAAGAATAATATTGATGTGAACGAGGTGGTTCACAATAGTATTGCTTTAATCCATTATACGTTTTCTCGTAAAAATATAAACTTGGAATTAATGCTTACTCCAAATCTTCCTCCTCTCATAGGAGATGGATTAAAACTGATGCAGGTGATGGTAAATATGATTCAAAATGCAGTTGACGCCATGGAAAATGGAGGAGATCTTCTTGTTTCCTCAACCTTGGAAAGAGAATCAATAGCCTTGGTAGTAAAGGATACGGGTTGCGGGATGTCTGAAGAAACGATAGGAAAGGTATTTGATCCTTTTTATACAACCAAACCAGTAGGGAAAGGAACGGGACTTGGACTTTCTGTTTGTTATGGTATCATTCAGCAATTTGGAGGAGAAATTCACATTGAAAGTGAAATAGGAAAAGGTACTGTTGTGAAAATACAGTTACCCATCCTAAAAGGGGAGGAGGAAAACAATGCCTAATCGTATTTTGGTCGTTGATGATGAAAGAGATTTACTAGAATTGTTGGTGAAGCGCTTAAATCGGAAAGGTTTTATTGCTAAAGGGGTTGAATCTGCTGAGGAAGCCATCCCGTTGTTAAAGAAAGACGTTTATGATGTTGGAATTTTCGATATACGAATGAAGGGAATGGACGGATTAGAACTACTTAAAATCGTAAAAGAAATCCAACCAGAAACTGAGATCATCATGCTGACTGGACATGGTACGATTGACACAGCCATTGAAGCTATGAAACGGGGAGCCTACGATTATTTAACGAAACCATATAATCTATCAGAACTTGAAATTACAATTCAAAAAGCTTCTGAGAAAAAGAAATTAAGAGAAAAAAATGCCGGTTTAAAACAGATGCTTCATAAACAAGATTTTCAAATTATAGGTACTAGTAAAAAAATCCAACAGGTTATTCAATTAACTTATCAAATTGCTGACCGTGATGTCCCTGTCCTTATAGAAGGGGAGAGTGGCACGGGTAAAGAATTATTTGCAAAAGCTCTCCATTATTGGGGCTATCGGAGTAAGGAACAGTTTGTTGCCGTGAATTCAGGGGCCTTGCCAGAAACACTTTTGGAAAGTGAACTTTTTGGTCATGAAAAGGGAGCTTTTACTGGGGCGCAACAACAGAAAAAAGGATTAGTGGAAATCGCCGATGGAGGTACTCTTTTTCTTGACGAAATTGGAGAAATGCCTTTGTCTGTCCAGGTGAAACTGCTAAGGTTTTTAGAATCTGGTGAATTTCGAAGAGTTGGGGATGTTAGGCTGCGACAGGTGAATGTTCGTGTGGTTGCCGCAACCAATCGAAATATGGAGGAAGAGGTTCGTGAAGGTAGGTTTCGAGAAGATCTATATTACCGTATGAATGTAATTAAGCTTGAAATTCCTCCTTTACGGGATAGGTTAGAGGATATAAAACCTTTAGTAGACCATTTTTTAGTAAAACACCAAGGGAAAGAGCTCTCTAAAGAGGCCGAAAGCAGATTGCGATCCTATCCATTCCCGGGAAACGTAAGAGAATTGTTTCATATTTTGGAACGGGGATGCTTACTATCGGTGGGGAATCAAATCAAAGCGAAGGACCTATTGCTACCTGGTATGGACGATACTTCTTTGCAAAAGGAAGACTCTCAAAAACAAACTCACTCTTTAGAAGAACTAGAGAAGAACCATATTCGTAAAGTGCTCCATGAAGTGCGTTGGAACAAAACAAAGGCAGCAGAGATTCTTGGCATCAGTGTTCGGAATCTCTATCGCAAAATTGATACGTATCATTTGAAGGATAAAGCTGTGCAAAAGGAAAAACTATGACTCTTTGTCACTATTGACGAGTTGACTCTGACAAAATGGCATGTAAAAGCTGAGGAGAACAAAAAATCTCTTCAGCTTTTTTATTTGCAGAAAAACATGTGAAGATTTTGTGAAGTGGGAAAGGTTGTCGAAGCCTTAGATTTGAATAAATTTTGGTCCAGTAAAACTCGAGAGTGGGAACGTAGGGATTTGCTGCTTTCTTCATCTAAATTATAAAATTGGCATGATTTTTGCATGTACTTAGTTGAACAGCAATTTAAGGAGGCTAGGACTATGTTATCAAATATTGGTATACCAGGTTTAATTCTTATTTTAGTGCTTGCGTTGATTATATTTGGTCCAAGTAAGTTACCGGAAATGGGAAGGGCGGTAGGGCAGACCTTAAAGGAATTTAAAAAATCGGCACAGGAGCTGACCAATGATGGTAATAGAAATCGCTCCAACGACACCATTGAATCTATTAAATAAAAAAGAGGGGTGAATATGATGGGTATTTTCTCGAAACAAAGCATGAGTGAAAAAGATTGGGACCAGATTTTGGATTCCAATTTACCTGATGCAAGACAGGAATTGGAACAATCTCCTTATGATACTCAGTTAGGTTTAAATATGGCTAGGGATGCTCGGAAAGTTATTAATGGAAAATTGAAAATTGAGGATTTTCACAAAGTCTATTCCAGTTCTCTTCTAAAAGAGTTTGGAACAGAAATGGCCTCAGGGGAGCCGAAAACGTCTTCTTTTAAAACGAAGGGCCCAAAGTGGGCGATGGTTATTGATTTGAAGAAATGTGTTGGTTGCGATACTTGCACGGTTTCTTGTAAGGCTGAAAATAGAACTCCTCCAGGAATTTCTTATAATGTAGTCATGGAGAAGGAAATTGGAGAATTTCCTAATCTAGCAAAAGTGAATTTACCTCGACCATGTATGCAATGTGATAAGCCGCCATGTGTTCAGGTTTGTCCAACACGAGCTACTTATAAAATGGAAAATGGTATTGTGGCTATTGATAATGATCGATGCATTGGCTGTCGATATTGTATAGTGGCTTGTCCTTATGGAGCACGTTCCTTTGATTTTGGAGAGAGTTATGAAGGAGAGATGGAGGGCTACAATGATGTAACAAGTCCGGAATATGGGGTAGAAAGAGGAGAACGGAAAAAAGGTAAAACACCACAAGGAACTGTTCGGAAGTGTAGTTTCTGTTTCCATCGTTTAGAACGTGGAGAAGAGCCAGCTTGTGTAGAAACTTGCGTAGGGGATGCTCGTTTCTTTGGAGATATAAGTGACCCGAATAGTGTGGTATCAAAGCTTGCCGCTAGCCCACGTGCTTTTACTCTGAAATCTGAACTAGGAACAATGCCTAGTGTCATTTACTTGAAATAGGAGGGATGAATATGTCGCAGATCGCCTATGAATCGAAAACAAATGTGAAGACTAGCTCTAGTCGGTTGTTCAAAATTTGGATAGGAGCGCTCTCCATTGTATTCTTAATTGGCTTATATTTTATAGTTGAACGGATGATTACAGGGCTTGCAGCAACTAATCTGTCATCCATTACCCCTTGGGGTGCTTGGATTGCCTTTTATATCTTTTTTGTGGGATTAAGTGCAGGCTCCTTTCTCCTTTCAACCTTAATATACGTATTTGGTATGGAGGAATTTGAAAGAGTTGGAAGGGCTGCGTTATTTACAGCTATTGTCTGTATGATTGTGGCTTTGACCTTTGTTTTGATGGACCTTGGTCGTCCTGAGAGATTTTTAAATGCTATTATTCACTGGAATGTAACGAGTATGCTAGCATGGGAGGTTCATTTTTATCTCGTATACATTGCCTTATTAAGTGTTGAACTGTATATAGCCATGAGAGAGGATCTCGTTAAGCTAGCCAAAGGTAGCAGCACATGGAAAGGAAAATTCGCAAGACTCATAACTTTTAAGAATAGTACAATCAATGAATTTACTAAAAAGAGAGACCACCTGTGGATGAAGATTCTTGGAACCGTCGGAATCCCTATAGCTATTTTTGGAGTGCATGGAGGTACTGGAACCATTTTTGCTACTGTAAAAGCACGTCCAGCATGGAATACAGGGCTCTTTCCAATCATATTCGTTGTTTCCGCGATGGTATCAGGTACTGCGCTTTTGCTAGCCATGTATGTGATTAAGAAAAAAGCAACAAAACAACCAATTGATAACGAAATGGTTCAATCGTTAGCCAAATTAATGGTTGCATTTTTATTTGTAGACTTGGGTCTACAATTCTATGAATATTTAGTGAGTTGGTATGGATTAGAACATGAACATTTACTGACTCTTGAAACTCAAATGACAAGCGAATTTGCTTGGTCTTTCTGGGGAGTGCAAATGTTTTTAGGGGCAGTTGTGCCGATCTTTCTCGTCTTCTGGAAAAAAACGAAACAATCAACTACTGCTCTTTTAACGGCTGCGGTCCTAGTAGTTATCGGTATTATTGGAGTTCGATTTAATATCGTTTTACCTCCACTAATCATCCCAGTGTTTGAAGAACTTCCTTTTGGATATTATTATCCGACGTTCAGTGAGTGGATGATTAGTTTAGGAGTCGCGGCGATGGGATTATTGATTTATTCTATTGGGGATCGATTGTTACCACTTGAGGAGCTTGAGAAAACAGGAGGAAATAGTCATGAATAGTAAAGAAATGAACCGAAGAGGTTTTCTTAAGGCTTTAGGAAGTCTTGGAGCGGTTGTACTTGTGGGCCCTGCTTTTGTTGGTCCGGTGAAACAGGTCATCAATGGGGTGTGGATTGATGAAGCACATGGAGTTGGCTCTGCCACTCAGGACTATACAGCGGACAATGTCATTTTTACGACCTGCCAGCAATGTAACACTTTTTGCACCATTAAAACCTATATCGTATCTGGGAATGAAAATGGAGCCTATTCCTCTATCGTTAGAAAAATTGCTGGGAATCAGTACAGCCCTATGAATATGGTGCCTTATGGGCAAATCAACTACAACACTCCAATCCAGGATGCAGTGAAAGGGACTGGGGATGTGAAAAAAATGGGGCGTGGATTCCGTGGAGGTCGCACGTGTCTGAAGGGACAGGCCGGAATTCAAACAGCCTATGATGCTTATCGCATTAAAAAACCTATGAAACGTGTAGGAGAACGAGGTAGTGGGGTTTGGAAAACCATCAGCTGGGAGGAAGCTTATAAAGAAATTTTGGAAGGTAGCCCTGATTTAAAAACTCCGGGACTTAAGGACATTTGGGCATACGTTCCTCAAGGAAAAGTCATGGAGGATTGGGATAAAGTCAAAAATGGCAGCATGAGTCAGGAGGATTTCGATCAGAAATATAAGGATTCGTTAATAAATACGAAGCACCCTGATCTTGGTCCAAAATCTAATCAAATTGTCTTTATGGCAGGTAATCGAAGAGATTTAATTGAGAGACTTACAGGTCAATCCTTAGGAACCATTAATAATTTTGATCATGGAGGTGTCTGTGGAATAAGTAGTGCTATGGGGAATGTTCGCTCATTTGCTGGATCTCAACCGAAAAAGCGAATGATTCCCGATATGGAAAATGCGGAATTTGTAATGATATGGGGGACCAATCCGCTTGTTTCTAGCAAAGGTCCAACTACACTTGGCCCACAAATTACGAATGCTATTCAACGAGGAATGAAGATGGCTGTCATTGACCCACGCTTTAGCAAGACAGCGGAGAAAGCGGATATGTGGGTACCGATAAAGCCTGGGGCAGATGCTGCCCTTGCGCTCGCAATGTCTCGGTGGATCATAGAAAATCAGCGGTTTGATGAAGTGTATTTGACCAACCCCAATAAAGCTGCGGCTAATCAAGACGGTGAACCAACTTGGAGTGACGCCACATATTTAGTGAATGTCAGTCACCCGAAGCGTCCACTTTTACGCGCGAAGGACATTGGAATTGGGGAAGATGAATTTGTTGTCTTAGAGAATGGGAAACCAGCAACACATAATAAAGCCCGACAAGGTGATTTAGAGGTAGATACAACGATTCAAGGAATGAAGGTGAAATCCGTTTTTCAAATGTTCAAGGAGCGGGCTTTTGAAAAAACGTTAAAGGAATATGCTGAAATAACAGAACTAGCTCAAGATCAAATTGTGCAGCTTGCCAAGGAATTTACTTCTCATGGGAAAAAGGCTTCCATCATGTCCTATCGCGGTCCTGCTAAGCACGGGAATGGATATTATGCCACAAGGGCAATTAATATGTTGAACCATTTAATCGGAAATCATGACTGGAAGGGTGGAGATACTTTTTCGGGTAGAAGCTATAAGCAATTAGAAGGTCAGTATGATTTAAATGCTGTACCTAATGGAAACAAAGCTTGGGGAATTCCAGTGACCAGACATAAGACGGTTTATGAAAAAACGTCCTTGTTTGCAAAAGATGGCTATCCCGCCAAACGTCCTTGGTTTCCGTTTGGAAATAAATTAGTTCAAGATGTGTTGCCGAGTGCTGCGGAAGGATATCCTTATAAAATTAGTGCGCTTTTCATTAACCGGTTTTCACCAATCATGTCGAACCCAAGATCCATTATGCAACAGAAGTTTTTAGCAGATCCAAAAGTTGTTCCACTTGTTGTATCATCAGATATTGCGATGGGTGAATCAACAAAATTTGCAGATATCGTACTTCCAGACCTTTCTTATCTAGAGAGCTGGAACTTTGAAAATATTTTTCCAATCCTAAAAACGAAATTCGCCAGTCTTTATCAACCTGTGACACGAGTGGTGCCGGATGCTCGTCCGACTGATCAAGTATATATCGACTTGTTTAAAGAAATGGGATTGCCAGGGGTAGGGAAGGACGCATTCCCTGATGGATCTTCTTTGGATCGTCCAGAAGATTACTATCTCAAGCGAGTTGCTAATATTGCCTTTGATGGCAAGCCTGTTCCTGATGCTAACCCTGAAGAGCTTAAAGCATTTGAAAACGCAAGAAAGCTAGCTCTTGGTAAATTTTTTGACAAAAAAGTATTAGAAAATGCGGTAAAGCCTGAAGAATGGAAGAAAATTGTTTATGTACTAAATCGCGGTGGACGATTTGAAGGTGCTGGCGATGAATATGAAGGAGCGTATTTAAAATATCGTTGGGATGCTCAAGCTTGTTTTTATGATGAGAAGGCAGCTGGTTTTAAGAACTCATTTACTGGTGAATTTTTTGATGGATTGCCACTTCATGAGGAGATTAAGCAATTCGATGGAACAGAGGTAAAGAAGAACCGAGGATTGCAATTTGTGAATTGGAAATCTCGTAATATGGGAACTCATCGTACGGAAAGTAATGCATGGCTTCGTGAGATCCGTAGTGATAATTACATTTGGATGAATCCTATTGATGCACATAAGAGAGGTTTGTCTTCAGGTGATGAGGTTAGAATTACTTCAGATGAGGCGGAAGCAACTGGTATTGTGTATGTTACTCAAGGAATTAAACCTGGGATAGTGGGGTCTGCTTATAACTTTGGACATTTTGCCTACGGATCCTCTCGGGAAAAAATTGATGGGAAAGTACAGGAACCGCCGAAAGGATATGGACATACTCCATTTAAATTTAATCGACCGATTCATGAGGAATCTGGATTTGCACCAAAACGTGGAAATGGTTTCTCTGTGAACCATTTACTAGTTAAGGATGAAAGTTATTTTGAAGGATATATAGTAGATCTTCTTGGTGGTTCACCAGGTCAATTGGATTTGTATGTAGATATTAAAAAAGTATAAGGGAGGAACTACGATGATGTTTGATCTAGAGGAAAGTTATGGTCGGCTAGCGTTATGGAATATCTTATCCCAAATTTGGCTAGGAGAATGGGATGAGTATGAAGCGTATTTTCGTGAACTACCTCTCGAGGTAAAACAAGAGTTTCCATTTCATTCCCATTTTAAGCGGGAAGAGGTATCTCTATGGTATGACAACTACTTTGTCATACCCGGAGATTACTTTGTTCCTCCTTACTTTTCGTCCTATTCTGGTGGTGATTCTCGAGAGCCTCTCGTTGGTAGTTCTGACGGAGAATTTCTTCAAGAGGATGATACAAAACAAGAATTGCTATGCTTAATAGGTCATTTTGAACGAGTAGGATATTATTATCCATTAGAAAAAGATGTGTATCCTGATCATTTTGGTAGCCTTGCCGGATTTATGGTCTCTGCTATTCGCGAAGAAATCCAAAGCATATCTAATGGGAATTCCAATCGTTCAATTGAAATGAAAGAATTAGAGGAAGAAATACTTGTAAAATATCTTATACCTGTGGAAGATAAGTTAAAAAAATCTGCACAGGAAAGAATAATGCACCCCTTTTTTCAAACATTTCTAACTTTCTATCATAATGCTGTTCAACAGGAGAGTGTTCTGTTGAGGAGTGCTGGTAGGGACCGTTCTCACGCTGAATTTAATTAATGCCTAAAAAAAGGTGAAATTGAGTTTGCAAACGCACTCAGTTTCACCTTTTTCAAAATATAATTTCGTCTTGGATAGAACAAATTTCCTCCGCATAACGGGCAAGTAGTGCTGTTGGCTGGGCTTGTTTGCGTGCCAAACTAAACTTCCGATTGTTACCTGAAAGAACAGCCCCCACCAACACGATTGAACAATTAGTTTCTTGCTAATTTTGGTACTGCAGTTTCGGGGATGAGTTTTGGTCCTCCCTGTCCTCCGCGACTTCCTTGATCTCTGTCCATTTGGTTTTCTTCAAGTGGATCTGGAGCTTGTGTTGCTCGCTTAATGAAGAAGGCTAGGATTAAAGCCACACAAGCGATTCCTGTAGCCACTAAGAAAGCATCGTTAATTCCTCCAAGCATAGCTTGCATTCCAATTTCTTGTTCCATAAGAGCTAAATCGGCAGCAGATGGTTGTGCATTTGGATTAGCAGCCATTAAGTCAGCTGCAATCTCTTTAGCATGTGTTTCTGTTCGAGTTGACATAACAGTAATAAGTAAGGCAGTACCAATAGCACCTGCCACTTGGTTAAGCGTATTGTTCATTGCTGTTCCGTGTGGATAATAACGTGCTGGCAATTGATTTAGTCCGTTGGTCGAAACAGGCATCATAACCATAGACATACCAAACATCCGAACAGCATTTAAAACGACCAAATAGCTATAAGGAGTTTCAGCTGTTAATTGACTGAAGTAATAGGTGGTAACAACTAAAATGCTTAACCCAGTTATAGCTAGTATTTTTCCACCAATTTTATCGAATAAGCGACCGGTAATTGGTGACATAGTGGCCATTACGAGCGCTCCAGGTAATAAAAGTAATCCAGCATCCATTGGAGAAATTCCACGGATGGTTTGAACATAAATTGGAATTAAGAGCATTCCGGAAAACATTGCCATATTTACTACCATTGTAATTACGGAAGACAAAGCAAACATTGGATATTTATATACTGAAAAATTCAACATTGGTTGATCTTGTCTTTGTTGGCGCAAAATAAAAATAGTTAAGGAAATCGCACCAATAACGATCGTCCCATACACATACGGGCTATCCCATCCCTTAGTTCCAGCTGAGCTAAATCCATACAAAATTCCTCCGAATCCCACACTGGATAATAGAAGAGAAAATAGATCTAATTTGATATCTACTTTTTCTTTTGTATCTTTAAGTTTAAAAATTCCAATAAGAATAATGATTAATGCAATTGGTGTTAAGAAATGAAAAAGCATTCTCCAGTCATAATGCTCTATAATCCAACCTGAAAGTGTTGGCCCAATAGCTGGTGCAGCCATTAAAATGAGCCCAAATACACCCATGGCAGCCCCGCGTTTTTCAACTGGGAAACTAACTAACATCACATTCATTAAAAGAGGCATCATAATGGCCGAACCAGATGCCTGCATCATTCGACCGGTGAGAAGTACCCCAAAAATATCAGCAGTTCCAGAAAGGATGGTACCTGCTGCAAACAATGTCATTGCTATTAAAAACAAACGGCGAACGGTATATTTTTGGATTAAAAAGGCTGTTGCAGGAATTAATACACCGTTCACGAGCATAAATCCTGTTGTAAGCCATTGAACAGTGGCAGCTTCTACTTGTAAATCGATCATTATGGAAGGTAAAGCAATGTTCAACAGGGTATTATTTAAAAATGCAATAAACGCCCCGATCATCAGAACAGCAAGAACCCCATAATCAACTTTGTTTGTTTGGTTCATGGTGAAAATCCCCCTCTATACTAAAAGTTCATCTTTTTATACTTTGATTTCACATGAATAATATAATATAACACCAGTTCAATTTTTGCAACTCAAATTTCTCGCTAATTATATTTTATTTATGAAAGCCCTTTTATAGTAGGCTTTACATTGTATTTGAACCCCAACTAAGGTACTATACTAGTAGTATAAAAAGATCCTATAGATAAAGGTGATTACTTTGCATAATCGAAAGCAGCATGTTGTTCAAAAAGCTCATCAACTTTTTATAGAGAAAGGGTTTCAAGCAACTTCCATTCAGGATATTTTGGATTACAGTGGCATTTCAAAGGGAACGTTTTACAATTACTTTGCCTCTAAAAACGAATTATTAATAACCCTATTTAAAGAAATCTACGAAAAACTTGAGAAGGACCGGAATGAATTACTGATTGGACAAAACCCAGCAGATATTGAAGTTTTTATTAAACAAATCGAACTCCAGTTAAACACGAATCAAAAAAACAAACTGGTTGCTCTATTTGAGGAAGTATTTGTTTTAAATGATGAAGATCTGAAGGAATTTATAAAACGATCACAGTTGCGGACCTTACGCTGGATTTATGAACGTTTTCTAGAGATTTTTGGTGAGGATAAAAAGCCATATTTACTCGATTGTGCTATAACTTTTTTAGGGATCTTAAATCATAATATTAAGTATTATCGAATAGGTCATGACATCAATGATGGGATTTATGAAGTGGTACGATACAGTGTGAACCGAATCGTCAAAATGGTTTATGAGGTGGCCCAATCTGAAGAACAACTTAACGGTCCGGAGTTATTAGAAACGTTGGTCCCAGTGAGCCGATCCATAGGGAAAACCACACAGCAACGTATGGAGGAAACGATAGACTATCTTAAAAAGATGCTTAGCAATAGTGATGAAGATTTGGTTTATGTTGAACTAATTGACTTTGTGAAACATGAGGTTCTTCATTCGAATAGTCCAAGAAAAATGCTAATACAAAGTGCATTAAATACTTTGAAAATAAATACTAGATACGTTAAAGAAATTGAAGAACTAGAAAAAATGTTAACTGATTTCTAAAAAAGGATTACTGCCAGGAATGGTAGTAATCCTTTTTTAACGTAAAACGAATCAACAAAACGTTTTACAATTAACAAACGATTTGATAATATGTTTACATATATAAAAACAATTGAGGTGATTGTTTGTTGGGCAAGGAAGAATTTTGGGATGCATCGGTTGAGGAATTAACAAAAGGATATTTTTATAATTCAGAAAAAGAAACATATTGCTGTCTTGTTTGTCAGGAGGTCTTTCAAAAAGGGATTATTTATCCAATTAATAATGTTTTATATGAAGCTGAATGGGCAATGAAGCATCATATAACAGATAAGCACCATTCCATGCTTCACCACCTTTTATCACTAGATAGAAAATATACGGGTTTGTCAGATATTCAAAAAGAGGTTCTTACCTATTTTTATCAAGGCTTGTCAGATAAAGAGATAGCCCAGCTGATTGAGGTAGGTAGTACATCAACCATTCGAACGCATCGTTTTAAGCTAAAGGAGAGGGAAAAGCAATCAAGGGTGTTTTTGGCCATTATGGACTTGGTGAATCGTCAAAAGTCCGGGGAAGAAGAATTTATACCATTACACAAGGGGGCGACTATGGTGGATGACCGATATGCAATTACTTCGTCTGAAAAGGAAAAAGTATTAAATACATATTTTAAACAAGGTTTAGATGGAGCCTTGGAATCATTTCCAAGTAAAGAAAAACGTAAGATTATTATCCTTCAGCATATAATAAGGAAGTTTGATAAAAACAGGATTTACACTGAACCTGAAGTAAATGGGGTACTAAAGAAGATATTTGCTGATTTTGCAACCCTTCGACGTTATCTTATTGAATATGGATTTATGGACCGAAGCAAGGATTGTTCCCAATATTGGGTGAAAAAATAGCTTTTTGCTCATAAATGAATAATTTGGACGAGCATGACATTTGTCATGTATAGGGGCTGACGGTTATTACTTATTTGAATGAGATGTTTTCACTATGATAAAGATAAGAACATAAACAATTTCTTTCGTCATACAAGGAGGTTCTCATTCATGAGTAAGCAAAAGCAAGTAGAGCTAAGAAAGAGTGTAAAACCATTTGAAACATCAGATATAAAGGTTGGCATAAAGCAAATTTTAAATACCATTCCACCATTTTTTCTTTTCTGGTTTTTATCTTACCAAAGCCTATCTATCTCAATTACTTTGAGTATATTTTTATCAATCATTGCTGCTGGGTTTTTGGTTCGAATCTTTATTATTTTCCATGACTGTACCCATCAATCTTTCTTTAAAAGTAAAAAAGCAAATAAGGTTCTTGGAACAATTACCGGGGTTATTACTCATTTTGCCTTTGAAAAATGGAAACGAAGCCATACGATTCACCATGCAACAAGTGGTAATCTTGATAAAAGGGGAACTGGTGACATGTGGGTCATGACGGTAGATGAATATATGAATGCGTCATTTTGGACGCGTTTGTCATACCGTTTTTATCGAAATCCACTTGTGATGTTTGGATTGGGACCTTTCTATTTGTTTTTAATCGAAAACCGTCTGAATCGAAAGGGTGCTCCGAAGAAGGAGCGTTGGAATACGTATTTAATTAACCTTTCCCTTGTTATGGTCTATACCATTTTATTTATGACCATTGGTTGGCAAGCAGTTCTTTTCGTTCAGCTTCCTATTGTATTTGTTGCTGGCGTTTTGGGGATTTGGTTATTTTATGTTCAACATCAGTTTGAGGATTCTTACTTTGAGTATGAAGAGGAATGGGATTATGTAAAGGCTGCAGTTGATGGGAGCTCCTATTATCAGCTTCCAAAAGTATTGCAATGGATTACGGGTAATATCGGGTTCCACCATGTTCACCATTTGAGTCCAAGGGTACCGAATTACAAGCTTGAAGCGGCCCATGAATCGACTCCTCCATTGCAAAAAGCAACTACGATAACTCTGGCATCCAGTCTGGCAGCTATTCGTTTTAGATTATATGATGATAAGAAAAAGGATTTTGTCTCGTTTAAGGAAGTAAAGGAACGTATGCGAAAAACCAAACTTTCCTTAAATCCTTCTCGATTACAAGAAAAATAACAGGTAAAAAACCCTTCAGTTCTTTGAAGGGTTTTTTACCTGTTTGTAGGACAAGAGAGCTTATTTAATCCATTTGGTATCATTTATAGTACAATAAAGTTACATATTGAAAAAATGTTCTTTGAAAGGGGAATGATATGCAAAACTGGTTTCATATTTTTCCGAAAAACACAGGATTAAGTTCCTACATTTGGATCATTTTTTGTATTCTACCTTTTTATTTTATATTTCGGTCTTCTTCTACTCCTGAAATTATAATTGGCATTGTTTTAACTATTTTATTTTTTGTCTCCTATAGTCTTTCTTTTCTGTCCAAAGGATGGTCAGTCTATGTTTGGCTTGGGATTGATTTGTTTATAAGTTTGGCAATGACCTGGATGTTTGGATATATTTATTTTGCTTTATTTCTAGCTTTTTTTATTGGAAACATCCAACAAAAAGCAGGTTTTATCACCTTATATGTTGTACACTTAGTTTTTACAATTGTTTCCATAAGCTATGGCTTTTTTGTAGAAACAGCCATGTTTTTAAGTCAACTTCCGTTTATTATTATCAGCTTAATTGGAGTAATTTTGCTACCATTTACATTGTATAATCGAATTAAACAAGAAAAATTGGAAGATCAACTCCAGAATGCGAATGAACGTATTTCACGGTTAATGGTGATTGAAGAAAGGCAAAGAATAGCTCGTGACTTACATGATACGTTAGGACAAAAGCTTTCTTTAATAGGCTTAAAAAGTGATCTGGCAGGCAAATTAATTTCAGTTAACCCGGATTCAGCAATAAGAGAAATTCAAGATATCCGTCAAACCGCTCGAACGGCATTAAAAGAAGTTCGCGAGATGGTTTCTGATATGAGAGGTTCCACCCTTGACGAAGAGCTCGGGCATGTTCAGCAGATTTTAGAAGCCGCACAAATCGAACTAGAGGTAGTAGGAGAACCAAAGTCCATTGAAGTTCCTTTATTTGTGGAGCATGTTTTAAGCATGTGTCTTAAGGAAGCTATAACCAATGTGGTTAAACATAGTGAGGCGGATTTTTGTAGAATTGTAATTGAACAAACAGTTGATGAAGTAATCATTCATGTCATGGATAACGGAAAAGGGATATCTTTTACATCAGAAAAAGATTCTCAAGGTGGTCATGGGCTTGAAGGGATGAGAGAGCGCTTGGAATTTGTGAATGGAAGTTTGGAAATCCAAGAGCAAAATGGAACAGTTGTCAAAATAAAGGTACCAAATGCTTTATTAAATCAATAAATCCATGAGGGGAGAGAATGCGTTGATTCGAATAGTCATAGCGGAGGATCAAAGGTTATTGTTGGGAGCACTTGGTTCATTGCTTGATTTGGAAGAGGATATGGAAGTCGTAGGGATGGCTAAAAATGGGGAAGAGGCCTTACAACTTGTTAGAAAGTATCAGCCAGATATTTGTATTATGGATATTGAAATGCCGATAAAGAGTGGTCTTGATGCTGCAGAGGAAATCAAAAAACATAATATACCATGTAAGGTAATTATATTAACCACATTTGCTAGGTCCGGATATTTTGAGCGGGCGCGTAATGCCAATGTAAGTGGTTATTTATTAAAAGACAGCCCAAGTGAAGAATTAGCCAATTCGATACGTATCATCATGGGAGGAAGAAAAGTGTATGCTCCTGAACTAATTGATATGGCTTTTCATGAAAGTAATCCCTTGACCGAAAGAGAAGAGCAAGTAATGAAGCTTATGGCTGATGGAAAGAATACGAAAGAAATTGCGAAAGAATTATATATAACGAATGGGACTGTCCGAAATTATATATCGGTTATTTTAGACAAACTAGAAGTCAGTAACAGAATTGAAGCTATTACTCGTTTTAAAGAAAAAGGTTGGTTTAAATAGAGTGAAACTTCAATCAGTGGCCATCCCCACTGATTGTTAATACCTAAGGATATGACCTAAAGGTCCGTAAATGCGGGATAAATGAAAAGGCACTCATCATGTCGGAGTGCCTTTTCAATTTATATTTTTGTTTTGCATTCTTATTTTAATTGAATTCTTCCATCTCTATCGTATGAAATAGGTTGATCCATTGCTTCTACAAAATCCACTAAGGCATCAATGTCAGTTGGACCAGTTGCTTGATTCGTTCCTTCGGTGAGTACCGTAAAACCATCCCCGCCGGCTGCTAGGAAATTGTTTGCTGTAACGGAATATGTTGCGTTTGGATCAATTGGTTCACCATTAATAGTAATATCTACTATACGATTTTCATTATAAGGAATGGAGTCATCCCATGTGTATTTGAGTCCCGAAATTTGGAGCATTATCGTTTTGTCCTCTCGCCATTGTTGATTCAACAGATTTATAATTTGTTGGCCGGTCAAATCCATCTTAACTAGGATGTTATTAAATGGCTGAACGGTGTACAGATCACCCCAAGTGATTTCCCCTTTATAGATATTGTCTCGAATTCCTCCCGGGTTCATCACTGCAATTTCGGAATTCATCGCTTTTCGTTGTGCATCCGCTATTAAATCGCCAAGTGCTGACTCACCAGCAGGATTTTGTTCTCTGAGAATATCCTCTGAAGCTTGTCCAACAACCTCATTAAGTGCTTCTCCAGCTCTTTCTTTTGCTTCTTCAACAATTTTTGCTACTTCTGGATCTGGCGTTATTCCTTCATGAAAAGTTGTAACAATTTCAACATCTTTCTTAACGATATCCTTAGTTTTTGGATCAATTTCCAAGTCTACATCGGAAAAAGCAGTTCCATAAGAATAGGATTGAACCAGTAACTTTCCATCCACTGTCGTATTCAAATAGCCGTGATTATGTCCGCCGAATA
Organism: Bacillaceae bacterium S4-13-56; assembly: GCA_040191315.1. Classification (NCBI taxonomy): domain Bacteria; kingdom Bacillati; phylum Bacillota; class Bacilli; order Caryophanales; family Bacillaceae; species Bacillaceae bacterium S4-13-56. Next base: position 19,368 of record JAWJLM010000035.1, read on the forward strand.
TCACATCCACTTCATCATCTATTTCACTGGCCATGTTTACGATTTCTCCTGTTGCCTGACTGCCATCTTTTTCTGAAGATCCAGAGACATGGGCTAGTACTACAATGGATTCGACACCCATAGATTTCAATTCTTTTGTTGCTTTGTTAATAGCTTTGACTTCATCTGTGAATGTTATATTTTCAACAGCAGTAGGAATGACAATCGAAGGGGTTTCAGTTGTGACAACCCCAATGAATCCTATGGGCATTCCATTTACTTTTTTAATAGTATATGGAGGAAGGATTGGTTTACCTGTTTGCTTGTCAACTACATTTGCCACCACATAAGGGAATTGGGCTCCTTCGAATGGCTCACCAGTGTCTGGGTTTGGTCCCCCATTAATTAATCTCATCATTTCTTCCGTTCCACGATCAAATTCATGGTTTCCAAGAGTTCCTACATCAAATCCAATTTTATTGAGAATCTTAATCGTAGGTTCGTCATTGAGTAAAGAAGAGGTAGGGGAACTTGCTCCAACTACGTCTCCTGCATGCACAATCAGTGTATTTTTATTAGCTCTTTTCTTTAAATAAGCTGCTAAATAATCTGCCCCGCCAACTTTCTTTCCATCCACTGTTCTGGTCACATCAATTTGACCATGAAAATCATTAATTCCTAGGAGTTGGACCGAAATGTACCGGTTTTTTGATTGGTCCTCCTTAGCAAAGGCTGTCGTTCCTGAAACGACCATAGCTAGTGCTAACAGCGATGATAAAATAAGCTTTTTCAAGTTCATTAAGAAAATTCCTCCCAAATTTTTATTGTTTTTTTAAAAAATTCCATAGCAAAAAGATGCGGAACTTGGTTATAGGTTGCGTAATTTTTAGTGGAAAATGAACGAAAAATATAATAAAAGAAATAGCCTTGTCGATTGCTCAACAAGGCTGTGGTAGATTACTTTGAATTTTCTAGAAGCTCAGTTATTTTGTTGTGATGTAAAATAGTAGCAACAATGATGACTAAACTAAACACAGAAGACATTACAGTACTAAATGTTAAAAGTCCCATTAGTTTTCGATTAAACATTCTTTTTCTCCTTTTTCTTTTTAATATTCCAAAGAGAAGAAGTGTTTATACAAAAATAAAAAGACTATGAGTCTCCCCTCATAATCTCTACAAAATGTTTTATAATTTGGGCTGTTAATCCCCAAATAGCTTTTCCTTCATATATATAAAAATTTTCATCTATCTTTTTTGTTCTCCAGTTATATTCCTCTCCTCCAGGAATAAGTTCAAATGGAAAGTTGGTTTCTGGTTTTACCTCTAAGTTTATATGAAAGATTTCTGGCTCCTTATTCATAAAATAGGACAGAGGTACTGTAAAAATTTCTTCCACTTCTTCTGGATTAATGGTCATGGAATTGAAATCCGTAATATGAGCCACATATGGGAAAATTATTAATCCAAAGGGGGATACCAAATAATCGATTGGATAAACTTGAGTAATGTTTTTTTCAGAAATGCCAAGTTCCTCTGTTGTCTCTCTAATGGCAGTCATCATAGTTGTCTGATCTTCTTTATCCATTTTCCCCCCAGGAAAACAAATTTCACCAGGTTGCCTGCGAAGGTTTTGAGATCTAATTTCGAATAAAATATGGACCTCTTCATTGATCTCGACGAGAGGAAGAAGTACGGAAAACTTAGAAATGCGCTTACTTCCTAAGATTTGTGGTGAATGATTCTTAACTTTTTGAATAATAGTTTTGATCTCCATAAGGGTCACCTCATCATGTGGGTTTCTCTTCATTCTAATAAAAAGTATGGTTTAAGTAAAACAAGATGGTTTCCAGCGGCTAGTTTTCCAGGTTTACTTGCAACCATCCTCTTATACTATTTATGAACCAAATTTGATCAACATGATGGAGGTCTTCTTTTTTAATCATTTTTTCCTTTATAATACCTTCCTCAAGAAGCTTTTGACGAAAAATTCCAGGTAGTAGACCGCATTCAATAGGTGGTGTAAAAAATTCCCCGTTTGTTTCTACCACCACATTTCCAATTGTGAATTCTGTAATTTCTTCTTTTTCATTGAACAAAAGAACAGAGAAAGCTTCTTCTCGGTTGTGCTTTTCATACATTTCCCGGTGAGTAGTTTTATGAAATAAAAATGGATCTGCACTATCTATTGGGGTTTGTGCTAACTTACAAGAAATAGGTTCTTCGATTTTGAAGACTTCTACACCTTCCATATTTATTCCCCCCATTTGATCTAAAATCAATCTAATTTTAAAAGAACCATAGGGGTGTTTTTGTGCAAAAAGGTTTAACTCATCCACAATTTTGGTTTCAGAATATGCGAATAGAAAATACTCACTTGATTGTTGCAGTCGTTGCAGATGATATTTCAATAAAGGATATTTTCCTTCTTCTAGAAGAATAGATTCTAAAAGTTCAAAATCCTTATGATTTTCAGTTAGAATTCGTGCCTTGGTATAGAGCTCGTGATACTCTCCTTCTGCAGTGGAATCCCATGTGACGCCACTTCCAACTCCATAAGTAGCTTTCTTTTTTTTCATATCGATCACTACCGTTCGAATAGGGACGTTAAAAATGGCTTCGCGATCAGGAGTAATAATACCAATAGCGCCACAATATACATCCCTTGGAGAAGATTCAAGGGATGCGATATATTCCATGGTGCTAATTTTGGGTGCACCTGTAATTGATCCACAAGGAAATAGTGCGCGAAACCAGTCCGAAATTTTAGTTCCCTCTTGAAGATCGGCAGTTATAGTGGAGGTCATTTGATGGACGGTTGGGTATGTTTCAATTTCAAACAGTCTTGGAACTGTTACTGTACCCGGTTTTGCTATTTTTCCAATATCATTTCTGAGAAGGTCAACGATCATGACATTCTCTGCGCGCTCTTTTTCAGAATGGAAAAGATTGCTTTTATATATTTGATCTTCGGCTAGAAATCGTCCTCTTTTGGCAGTCCCCTTCATTGGTTTTGTTGTGATCCTCTCATTTTTCACATGAAAAAATAGTTCAGGAGATACGGAAAGGATTCGGTACCGACCTGTATTTAAATAAGCTGAATAAGAGGTTTGTTGCTTCAGTTTTAGGCTTTGATAAAATCCAAAATCATCGCCTTTAAAATTCGCATGCAATCTGGCAGTGAAATTTACTTGATAGGTGTCCCCGTTCCTAATGGCCTCTTTAATGGTAGTAAGGGAAGACTGATAATTTTCCTCTGTAATATCGAGCTCCCATTCGCTGACATTGAAATTTGGAGAAGTGTTCTTTTCTTCAAAGGAATATGCTTCTGCTTTATCATATACTCCAAACCAGGCCAATGGGAAATCAGAGTTTCTTGGATGCACCTTATGATGTTTATCGAAAGCTGATGCTGCTTCGTAGGAAACAAAACCAGCCACATAATGCCCGCATTTGTTTTCTTTTTCAATCTCTAAAAAAAGAGTCTCGATTTCTTCGATGGTCCTAGCCTCTAGGATTCTTAATGGGTTAATAAAAAGGTTTTGACTTGGTAAATCGACAAAATCAAATAGTATCAAAGGAGATTCATTTGTCTTCATTTCTTTCTCACCGTGCCTTATACAAAAATTCTTCTTTCCAATGGATAGCTTGTTGGTAACTGTTCAGTAGCATTTCCTTCCCACGCTCCGTCAATATGGATTCTGGATGAAATTGAATTCCTTCTACGGGATAGATTTCATGTCTCACTCCCATGATTACCCCATCCCTGGTATAGGAGCTTATTGTTAAAGGAATATTTTTATCTTTCGATAGATCTGCCACTAGTGAATGATACCGTGTAACGATAGTTGGAGAGGAAAGGTTTTTAAAAACCCCCCTCTGATCATGAAGAACCTCCGCTGTTTTCCCGTGTACTGGCTGAAGGCCTTTTATCACCTTTCCTCCAAAAAATTCAACGATGAGTTGAAATCCAAGGCAAACCCCTAGCATTGGAATGGTTTGATGATAATTCTTTAAGATATCCTGGCAAACCCCACTATCTTTTGGTGTTCCAGGGCCAGGGGAAAAAACAATTAGTTTTGGATCATGGTTAGCAACTTCTTCCCTACCCACTTCATCATTACGAAAGACTTTAACGTCTTCTATTTCCCTAAAATACTGAACCAAATTATATGTAAACGAATCATAATTATCGATAATAATAATCATTTTATCACTCCCTTTCCCATTCTATCACGTTTTCTACTTTGTTAACGCTATAATAGAACCTATAAAATGTAAATGTTTTGCCTTAGTTTTAGCAATTTTGCAGTTGTTTTTTCAGTTATAATGAAGAAAAGTAATATAATTTATAATAAAAAGGAGGATTTGTGTGTTCGTTCAATGCACGAAAAAGCTGTTGGGTGAATTAAAGATGGAGCCAGAGCAATCCTCTTCAGAGGAACTAGATCCTTTGTTTTGCTGGCATGCAAACATAATTTTGATGAATCGAAAAAAAACAATCGTGTTGGTAAATGATAAGAACCGATATGTTGTGGTTTTGCATGGAGTGAAAGCAGAGGATTTTAAAAGGATGGATCAACTAATCCTGAATGCTATCGAAACAACTCTGTTAGATGAGGAGATAGACATTGAAATAGTTAAGAAATATGTAAGAGAGTCCTCTCAAGTAATTTTTGGGAAAACGGGAGACCGAAAACTGGTGGCTCGAATGAATAGAGATTGCAAAGAAATCATGTTTTTCGAAGAGCATCTGAATTCAAACGAGATTATACAAAGCGAACTAGCAAGAAGGAAAAGTAGGTTACTTGTCGGTGACGGTGCTAAATCCTATATGTATCCTTCAGAAGAGATGTTCAAACATCTTGAAATCTATTTTGGAAAACGGTTATTTACATCTCAAGCAGCAATATTTAAGATTACTCTGGATTTGAAGGGTGAAAAAGTTTGGAGGAGAGTTATTGTTCCACTTCACTACAATTTCAGGCAATTCCATGAGCTTATTCAAATTGCCTTTGGTTGGCAATGCGAACATCTATATGAATTTTATATTTTCAGTAGCGAAAAGACTTCAAAACTAAAACCATGGGAAAATGCCATTGGCCATGTGGTTGCTGATCAAGAGCTTTTTGAATCATCCCATGGTGATAAGATGCAATTAGATAAAGACACAAAACTGAATGAATATTTTCTCGACCATAAATGTGGAAAATATATTTATGACTTTGGGGATCAATGGAAACATTGGATAGAGGTTGAGGAGATTAGGGATGATTATTCAAATAGGTATCCAGAATGTGTTGATGGGGAAGGAAAGACCCCACCTGAGGACGTCGGAGGCAGCGATGGATATGACTTTTTCCTCGAGGTCATGAGTGACAAAACTCATCCTGAGCATCGGTATATGTTAGATTGGGCCATGCACCAAGGGTATGTGGAGTTTCAAATAGACAGAGTGAATGCTATGATTCGCTCACATTTTAAATAGTAGAGGGGGAGTACCAATTGGGTATTCCCTTTTTTCTACAGATAGGAAAGTATAAAACTTTCCTATCTGCATAAGTGCAACTAAGGCATTCGCCACAAAGGCTTGGTGAATGCCAAGTTTTCTAATTTTTATACTATCAGAATTTATAACTTTGGTCGGTTGATAGTAAATTCATGATTGAAAAACTCTCATTCTAGGAGCGATTAGATGGTTTTTTAATTGCCACACTTTCTAAATCTATAAATTCGAGAATTCTTCAATTACCCTTCTCATATAGTGAAATGACAGGAGGGGAATTAATGTTTATCGATGTAATCACAAGAAAAGAAGATATTATGTCTGAAAAGGTAAAAAATCATATCATTGTTGTTTTCGATGTTTTTTTAGCTACAACAACTATTGCTACAGCCCTAGAAGCGGGTGCTTTAAAAGTGTACACAACAGCAACCCCAGATCAAGGGAAAAAGCTTTCAAAAGAAATAGGTTCAGACCAATGCTATCTTGCAGGTGAAAAGAAAGGAAAAGTTATCGATGGTTTCCAATCTCCGTGGCCTCTTTCTATAAGAAATAAGGTTCGAGATAAGAATTTAATCCTTTGTTCTACGAATGGAACGGTTGCCATAGACAGATGTCAACAAGGGAAACATATATATACATCTTCTCTCATTAATAATGCTTCCGTTGCCTATTATGTTGCTAATAGACACAGGGAAGAAGAAAAACTTACGCTAGTGTGTGCGGGATCTAATGGCCATTTTAGCTTAGAAGATTTTGTGGGAGTAGGGTCGTTCATTAACTATTATTTAAAAAGATCGAATAGAAAAATAAGGCTTTCAGATTGCGCCAAAGCCTCTTATCATCTATTTTTATCCCAAGATGAAAATATTTTCTCTTTTCTTCAGACCTCCGCAGTCGGACGCCAGTTAATAAAGGGAGGTCTTATGAATGACCTAGTCTATGCATCCACCCAAGATATAAGTCATATAATCCCAACTTATAAGGATTCCTCATTTCAGGGACTTTTCTAGTATTTTACGATCCAATTCTACAGCTTAGGAAGGGGTCAAAATAGACCTCTCCATATAGGAAGGCCTTTTGTAAAGAGTGGTTATTAATTTAGAATATGTTCCACTTCGGAATTTCCAAAAATTTTTAACATAGTCGAGTGCAGACATATCTTGTTGCTCAACTAAGGAAGGGTCTGCTCTCCCGATTAGAAGGGCTTTCACAACTTCAACATTAGCATTTGGCGCAGCCGATAATAGAGCGGTCCAACCAAAACGGTCTTGGGCATTTGGATCTGTCCTATAATGTAAAAGAAGCTGGACCATTTCAACAATGCTCTAGTAGGTCGCTACTGTTAAGGGATCTTAAACCAATCGGACCACTGTTGGAAGTTTTACTTTATGGATACAATTACATATGCGATGAAATGGGAATAGACCTACTCATATAACACATAAAATCCCTGTTGACATAGTTTAATTATTTTCATTCGCCATTTCCCGGGAAATGCTGACATGAATCGAATTGTAATGCGAGAATGTCGAATAACTTAAGAAGTTTAGGGTTGAAGTTTTTATGATGGATAAATTGGACACTCTACTATTGGAATGAAAAAGCAGGTGATGTTATGCAAAGGTACTATTCAAACATATATTGGCATTTTACAGGATCTCCGGAGAACCTGGATTGGCATAGGATTAAAAGCCCTCAAGATATTTTGAAATATGGAGGAGAACCAAAATCTGATGAGAGGTGTTTTGAAATATTACAAAAAATTTTATCCTCAAGAGAACTTTTGGCATCAAGCAGTGAAAAAATAAAAGAGAACCTTACGACAAAGCCATTTTGTTCTGTGACTGATATTCCATTTAAGGACCTGCTCAGTCAAAAGAAATATTATGGTAATGTAGCTGTTGGGTTCAAACCAAACGTCATTCATAAAAGTTTTTTACCGGTTATCTATATTCCTTCCAACAACTTACCGATGGTGGAAATGATCGATCAACACTCTTTTAAAGAAGAAGACACAAATGGTTTGGAACAGAAGAGGTCCATTGACCGATTTCTCATGAACTATATCAAAGTAACAACTTTTACGATTGAGGAAGAACATAGCTTTTATCGGGAACGAGAGTGGAGGCATATTGGTGATTTTACTTTTAGTGAAGCAGATATATCTGCCATTGTAGTTTCAAGCTCGTATGTATCAGATGTGAGAGATATGCTCCAAAAGTATGAATATCCCCAGGATATTTCCGTGATTTCATGGGATGTGATTGAGTACTCTTAATTACATTAACTCATTGAAGTGCAAAAGAAATTTGGTGACAGTTGAAGTGGACCTTGGTACAATGGGTAACAATATTATGGAAATAGAACAAAAGTAAAAGGTCGTGATTTTAAATGGAAAAAATTGAAGTAGAGTTGCTAAGCCTAATTGAAAATAATAGTAATCTGGAAATAGAGAAGATTGCTAAAATGATTGATCGGAGCGAAGAGGAAACTAGAGAACTTATTAGAAAGCTCGAAGAAGAGAAGGCCATTCTCGGCTATTCTGCTGTTATTGATTGGTCGAAGGTACATAATTATGAAGGCGTTACAGCTATGATTGATGTGAAGGTTCAACCAGCGCGCGGAGTCGGTTTTGATAAGGTTGCAGAAAGGATCTATCGTTTTCCGGAAGTAAAGGCTGTTTATTTAATGTCAGGCGCCTATGATTTGTCGGTATCTATTGAGGCTCGTACCATGCTAGAAATTGGAAAGTTTGTTTCTGAAAAACTATCTGTCCTTGATTCTGTTCTTTCCACTACTACTCATTTTGTATTAAAAAAATATAAGCATGACGGCATTATTTTTGATAATGATAACGACGATAAAAGGATTGTGGTATCTCCATGACGTCATTTGTTTCCCAACGTATCCAGGAATTAAAGCCATCAGGAATACGGCGTTTTTTTGACCTTGCTTCACAAATGGAAAACGTAATCTCTTTAGGTGTAGGAGAACCTGATTTTGTTACTCCGTGGAATGTCATTGAGGCAAGCTACCATTCTCTTGAACAAGGATATACAGCTTATACAGCTAATGCTGGACTTATCGAACTTCGGGAAGAGGTTAGTAAGTATTTAAAAAATCAGTACGAGGCGGTCTATCAACCTCAAAATGAAGTAATTATTACAGTCGGGGCAAGTCAAGCCATTGATATTGCTCTTCGTGCGGTTTTGAATCCAGGGGATGAAGTTGTGGTGGTGGCACCTAGTTTTGTTTCGTATGCGCCTGCTGTTGAATTAGCAGGTGGTGTTCCAGTCATGTTGTACACGGATCCCGACGATAAATTTAAATTGCGCCCTGATCAGTTGGAAAATGTGATTACTAAGAAAACAAAGGCTATTATGATTTGCAGTCCTAATAATCCCACAGGTACAGTACTTAGCAGAGATGAATTAATTGCAATAAGTGAAGTGATTGAAAAATATAATCTGCTTGTCTTGTCTGATGAAATCTATGCGGAGCTAACTTACGATGAAGAGTATTCCAGCTTTGCCTCTCTTCCTGGAGTGAAGGAAAGAACCATTTTGATTAGCGGATTTTCAAAAGCATTTGCTATGACTGGATGGAGGTTAGGGTACGCAGCTGGTCCACAGGATATAATCGCTGCCATGACAAAAATACACCAATACACCATTATGTGTGCCCCTACCATGGCACAATATGGGGCACTTGAAGCTCTTCGAAATGGGAAGAAAGCCGTTCAGGACATGAAAAAAAGCTACAAGCAAAGAAGAAATTTTGTAGTTAAAACCTTTAATGAAATCGGTTTATCTTGTGATATGCCTGGGGGAGCTTTTTACGTCTTCCCATCGATTCGTGAAACAGGACTGAGTTCTGATGAGTTCGCTGAGCAATTGTTAAAGGAAGAAAAAGTAGCGGTTGTTCCAGGAAATGTTTTTGGAGAAAATGGGGAAGGACATATTCGTTGTTCATACGCAGCTTCCCTTCAACAGCTTGATCTTGCTTTAAAGAAGATCGAAAAATTTATAGGAAAACGAATTTAAATAGGAAGTGGACTAAAGCAATAGGGTCCTAGACAAATCCCTTCATCCAGTAGATGAAGGGATTTGTCTAGCTCCAGCGAAAAAGCATTATCGAGTAATCTTCGAAGTTTTTTCCTCGAGTAAAGGAAAGCTACATAGAGCTACTTCGCAGCAACAAGTGCTTTTTCTTGTTTCGAGGGGCGCTTGCGCTTTTCTTAATAGTCTTCAATTCTTCGTTTTTTCTCATTTATTTCTTTGTACATATCTGCATAAACCATCATAAAAGCGGCATGCCCTAATATAAGCTGGAATGCAAAAATACCCCAAAGCAAGGAATGGTATGAGCCAAATGGAACATTGATAATGTGAAGCGACAGGATCACCCAAGCGATAACTACAAAAATTAGCTGTGTAATCGCCATCTTTTGTCTATTGGAGCTCCACAGTATAAATGGGGTCATGCTAAAAATCAACAGGTACATAAGGAGTACGTCCATCCAATCCCCTCCTTGTTTTAATACATCTATGAAAGCGGTTACGAGTATTATAACACTTTGTTCACAAAATTGTAACATTTCATTCAAACTTTTCACTGTGTTTATGTTATAAAGCCAAGATTAGTGGGATTATGCTTTTATCCCGCATGAACGGCAGGAATACCACACCTCAGGATCTTAAGTAAAACGAAAAGAGTAGGTGGGGGATAAAATCCCATGAGAATAGAACAATTAAATTTTCATCCTTGTTGGTGAGGGTGGCTGCCTGTAAATGTCCGATTGGTTCAAGGACTTTAGGTGGTTGCTAACAATCAGTGGGGATGGCCACTGATTGAAGTTTCACTTTATAAAATGTAAATCACTAAAAAAATCTGTGATAGCGAATGGAAATCTAGTTGCGTTTGTACCAAAAGAAAAAGCTCACCAAATGAGGTGAGCTTTTAAAACTTTAGTATGCAGCGTGACCAGAAGTAAGGATCCAAAATGAGCCTATGATGATTACAAAGGCCAAAAAGGCACTGTATGCAATGTTGATTAAATTTGTTAATTTTTCTTGTCCTTCTGTAATATGCATGAAAAGGAAGAGCTGAACTCCTGCTTGAAGAAAGGCGAGTGTTCCAATAAACCACATAATCACAGTGGATGAAAAGTTTGTTTTAAATACGACGATCATTGCCAATATAGTCATGGAAATGGATAGAAAAAATCCAAGTACATGATTTATAGGAAAACGGTGCTTTTCGTGATTAGCCATTTACATCACCATTCCTTTCAGATAGACGAATGTAAAGATGAAAATCCAAACAACGTCGAGGAAATGCCAATATAGTCCTGCGATAAATAGTTTTCTAGATGTCGTAGGTGTAAATCCACGTCTAACTAATTGAATGATTAGTAGTGTAATCCAACCAATTCCCAGGGACACGTGAAGACCGTGAGTGCCCAATAGTGTGAAGAAGGCAGATAGGAACGCACTAGTCTGCATGGTAGCTCCTTCGTGAACATAATGCGTAAACTCTGACACTTCCATATAGATAAATCCAAGGCCTAATAATAAGGTGACGATCAACCAAACGATCGTATCGTTTTTCTTTTGATTTCTCATCTCATGAATAGCTAGACCACAGGTGAAACTACTTGTAAGAAGGAGGAGCGTCATAATAAGGACATCTTTTGCAATGAAAAGGTCACTACCTGATGGTCCTCCTGCTGTATTATCTACAAGTACGAAATAAGAAGCAAATAATGTGGAGAAGAGGACGATCTCTGCTCCAAGGAAAATCCAGAAGCCTAGAATATTCATTTGATTTTGAAGACCTTTATACTCTAAGGGCGTGTTTTGGGATGTCATTTCAATTCACCTCTCCACTTTTCTTCTGTTTCAATGACTTCTTCAACAGATACATGGTAACCCTCATCGTAATCGAAGGAATTCATGATTAACCCTGCCAATATAGCAATCGAGAATATTGCTGCTGGTATAAACCATTCAAACACTAGGAAGAAGCCAACTACACCGAAAGCAACACTTATAAATATTGGTGTCCAAGAATTACTTGGCATGTGAATTTCTTTAATCTCACTTTTCTTTAATCCAGTGTTGCCTGTTTTCTTCATTTCCCAGTAAGGATCAAGTTCTGTAACTTCAGGAACTTTTGCAAAATTGTAATGTTGAACAGGTGAAGCAGTCATCCATTCAAGTGTACGTGCATCCCACGGATCATTTCCAACATCGCGCGAAGCGTAACGGAAGCTCCAGTAGATGTTGTAAACAAGAGCGATAAATCCAGCAGCTAATACTAAGGAACCAATAGCTGAGAACCCTAAAAGACCTCCCCATCCAGTTTCAGCAGAATATGTGTACATACGACGTGACATTCCATCTAATCCGACAAAGAACATTGGCATGAAGGTCATGTTAAATCCGATGACAAACAGCCAGAAATGCCACTTCCCAATTTTTTCATTAAGCTTAAATCCAAACATTTTTGGCCACCAGTAGTAAAGTCCAGCAAATACCGCAAATACAACACCAGGAATCAATGTGTAGTGGAAATGTGCTACTAAGAACATTGTATTGTGATACTGGTAGTCGGCGGCGGCCATAGCAAGCATGACTCCTGTTACTCCTCCAATTAAGAAGTTTGGAATAAAGGCTAGTGCCCATAACATAGCGGTAGAAAATCTAATTTTCCCTTTACGCATTGTAAAGAGCCAGTTAAAGATCTTAACCCCGGTCGGAATTGCGATGGCCATAGTCGTAATCGAGAATATAGAGTTAACAGCTGGACCTGATCCCATTGTATAGAAGTGATGGACCCAAACTAGCATACTTAAGAATGCAATACCAACAATGGATGCAACCATGGCTTTATATCCATATAGATTTTTACGGGAAAAAGTTGCAATAATCTCAGAAAACATTCCAAAGGCTGGGAGAATAACAATGTACACTTCAGGATGTCCCCATAACCAGAAAAGGTTTAGCCATAGCATTGGATCTCCACCAGCGGCAACCGTGAAGAAGTGGGTTCCAAATAGGCGATCTAATGTCATGAATGCTAAAGCTACTGTGAAAATCGGAAACGCAGCTACGATTAGGATGGACGTAGTGAAAACGGTCCATGTGAACATAGGCATTTTCATAAGAGTCATACCCTTGGTTCTCATTTTCAAAATCGTAACGATAAAGTTAATTCCTGTCATCAGGGTTCCAATACCAGCAATCTGCAAGGCAATTGCATAATAGTTGTTCCCTACACCCGGAGTAAACTCTTTCCCAGCTAGTGGAAAGTACGATGTCCATCCAGCATCTGGTGATCCTCCAATGACGAAAGAAATATTAAACAGCATAGCCCCACTGAAAAACAGCCAAAAGCTTAATGCATTAAGTTTAGGAAAAGCAACATCTCTCGCTCCGATTTGAAGCGGGATGACAACGTTCATAATACCAATTAAAAGTGGCATCGCCATGAAGAGAATCATGATAACGCCATGTGTTGTAAAGACTTCATCATAGTGCTGGGCGTCTAAAATTTCAAGACCAGGACGTGATGTTTGGGCCTTCATTAACAGACCATCCACACCGCCACGGAAGAACATTAAAACACCTGCAAGTATATACATAATCCCAATTTTTTTATGATCAACAGTTGTAAACCATTCGGTCCATAGCCAGCGCCAACGTTTGAGGTAAGTTATTAATGCAACGATACCAACAAGCGTTAGACCAATGGCAATTTGAGATCCTAAAATCATCGGGTCCCCAGTGACAAAGAATTCATCAAGGTTCATTAATGTCCGCCTCCTTCATGCTTATTGGTTGTTGAATCTAGATCTAATTTACTTGTATCTACTTCGTTTTCATCTGATCCATGTTCTTCCTCATCACCGTGGCCGATGCGATAATCTTCCGGATCTGTGAGTAAAGGAGCGTCATGGTCCGAGTGATCGATCCACTGTAAATGTGTTCCATTGTACGTTTCGCGTCCAATAATCGTTGGGTTAACAAGCTGAAGATAACGTTCTTTTGTTAACTCCGGAGCAGAGTTTTTAACCTCCTCTACCCATTCAACGAAATCCTGATGAGTCATGGCTTCGGCTTCAAAGTCCATATGGGCATAACCTTTTCCATTAAAGTTTGTATTTCTTCCAATATAGCTCCCCGGCCTATCAGCAACTAGGAAAAGATTTGTTTCCATGTTTGCCATGGTATATTTTTGCCCACCTAAGGATGGAATCCAAAATGATTGCATCGTCCCTGTAGAAGTCATTTTGAATTGAATTGGTCGATCTTCAGGGATATTTAAATAGTTCACTGTTTCAATATCTTGCTCAGGATAAGTAAATATCCATTTCCAATCGGCTGATGTAACATGAATCACAAGTGGCTCTTCATCTTGATAGCCTTCAGGTATTTCTTCGTGATCATAGATTGCTTTTATTGTTGGAATAGTGAGTACGATAACAATTATGATTGGAATAACGAACCAAGTAGTTTCTAAGATTTTGTTTCCTGCTTCATGAGGAGGCTCATAATCTTTGTTTTCTGGACGTTCTCTATACTTCCATATAATCACTGTGTATAAAATAAAAACGACAGCCACAACAATCGCCATTAAGATGATTGAAAAAATGATTAAGTCTGTCAAATTCTTAGCGACCGGACCTTGAGGGTCAAATACAACCATACTTTCACAACCAGTCAAAAAACTAAGCAGTAAAAAGAGTATAGCTAGAACTTTTAGTTTCACCGTGGTTTCTCCCTTCTCTATGAACCTATTAGAATAGTGATTTATGTTTACACTTTTTAAACAAATCTCTATAAAAAGTGTGCTTTCGGATGTAAATAATAGCATGAAATTGTGAAGAATAATGCAAATTCGTACATTTGTCATATAATGTTCATAAATTAACAAACAACAAGAGTTCTCGCTACTTTTTGCTTGATTTTTCGTTCAAAAGTGGTTCTTAGCGTTGTTTAGTGTGATAAAGTTGGTTGACAGATTTGAATAAAAGTATCTTAGAAAATGGAGGGTGTGGCTAGTGTATTGGGTTCCTGAATTAAAAATAATAATTGGCTGTTGAGTCCTAGACTTTTGTATTGCTATTCATTATGGTATAAAGAGGAAAAAGGGGGCCATGTTATGTGTCTAATTCTCTTAGCAAAAAATATTCATCCGGATTATCCATTAATTGTTGCTGCTAATCGTGATGAATTTTACAAACGTCCAACTGAATCTGCTCATTTTTGGGAGGATCATCCTTACATTTTGGCAGGTCGTGATTTGGAAAAAATGGGTACTTGGATGGGAGTTACGAAATATGGGCAGTTTGCTGCCTTAACAAATTATCGTGATCCTGAAGAGATGATGGAAGGAAAAAAATCCAGAGGAGAACTAGTTGCTAACTTTTTGAAAACGGGTCAGTCCCCTGAAACCTACTTAAGTGAAATTTCGCAGGCTCCAAAAGATTATCCTGGATATAATCTTCTTGTTGGCAACAGTGAAGAACTATTTTATTTTTCAAATAAAGAGAAACAAGTTCGAAATGTAGAAAAAGGAATTCATGGGTTAAGTAATCACCTTTTCAACACAGATTGGCCGAAAGTGAAGAAAGGGAAGGAGGGTCTTCGAGAAATTCTTAAATATGACCAGTCACAAACAGAAATGGTAAAGAATTTGTTTGGATTACTGGAATATGCAGACCCAGCATCTGATGAGGACTTACCACAAACAGGAGTGCCTATAGAGTGGGAAAGAGTGTTATCGCCATTATTTATAAAGACAGAGAATTATGGAACAAGAAGTTCGACGGTTTTATTAATGAGTCAAAAGGAAATTCATTTTTATGAAAAAGTTCATGACCAGAGTGGAACTCAAGAAAATAGTTTCTCTGTTCCCGTGGGATAATAAGAATTGAAGTAATAGAAAACATAAAGAGAACCATTTTAAACAAAAGGTAGAGCAGAGATGAAAATAAGTGAATAGAAGCTGTCTATTTACGCAAAAAAGCCGTCCGAAATTAAGAATGAGTAATAGAAGCCCGATATACTATTCCCAATCTTTTTCCCTTGACTTCACCCTCCATTACCCATATGATAAATAATAATAAAAATTAAATAAGTACGAACTTATCAAGAATGGTGGAGGGAATTGGCCCTGTGAAACCTAGCAACCCATCGAATTCGATGAAGGTGCTAAATCCAACAGAATCAAGGATTCTGAAAGATAAGGGAGAAGTGAAACGTTGACTTTTACAAACCCTATCTACCCATGATAGGGTTTTTTCATTACCTAAAGTCCCAGTCATTATACAACAGGACTAATTTGGCAATGAACATAAACATCGAACGGAGGTGGCCCCGCTGGGTTTATTAAAGGAGTTAAACGAAAAAATTTTAATTGCAGATGGTGCTATGGGAACTTTGTTATATTCTCATGGTGTGGATTCTTGTTTTGAAGAGTTGAATCTTTCTAATCCAAAAGAAGTTCAGCGAGTTCATGAGGCCTATGTTCAAGCAGGGGCCCAAGTGATACAAACAAATACGTACGGAGCGAATGCTATCAAACTAAGTCGTTATGGTATAGAAGATCAGGTTGAGGCGATCAACCGTGCAGCGGTTCAGCTGGCCAAAAATGTAGCAGATGATGCTTTTGTTTTGGGTACCATTGGCGGGATCCGTGGAATTAATAAGAGCATAGCCACCCTAGAAGAAATTAAACAGAGTTTTCTTCAACAACTAAAAGTATTACTAGATACAGAGATTGATGGACTTTTATTAGAAACTTTTTATGACTTTGATGAATTAACCACCGTCCTAAACCTTGCTAGAAAAGAAACGGAGCTACCTATCATAACGAATGTATCCTTACACGAAGTTGGAATGCTTCAGGGTGGAATCTGTCTTCAAGAGGCTTTTGAAAAATTAGAAGAACTAGGAGCAGATGTCGTTGGGCTCAATTGCCGATTAGGACCACATCATACAATTGAATCTTTAAGAGGTGTTGAGCTTCCCCAAAGGGCATTTCTCTCAGCCTATCCGAATGCAAGTTTACCAGATTATGAGGAAGGCAAGCTTGTCTATGCAACAGACGATAGCTATTTTGAAAGGGTGGCCCTGGAGTTACGTGAACAAGGAGTTCGATTAATGGGGGGGTGCTGTGGAACAACTCCTCAACAGGTTGCGGCTATGGCAAAAGCGTTAGCGGGTGCAAAACCAATAAAGGGAAAAGTCGTTTCTATTAAAAAAGATACGATCGATATTAAGGAAGCAAAGATTCCCTCCCTTCCACATTTACATGATATGGTGAAACAGCAGAAATCGGTAATTGTTGAATTGGATACTCCCAAGCATCTGGACACAGAGGTGTTTTTTCAAGGGGTAAAAGCTCTAAAGCAAGCGAATATTGACGCTATCACCATGGCGGATAATTCATTGGCTTCTCCGAGGATTAGTAATGCAGCTATGGCAACAATGATTAAAAATGATTATCATGTACGGCCTTTGGTCCACATCACTTGCCGTGATCGAAACTTGATTGGATTACAATCTCACCTCATGGGTCTACATACTCTTGGGATTAATCAAATTCTAGCGGTGACTGGCGACCCAACTAAAATTGGGGATTTTCCTGGAGCTACTTCTGTCTATGATCTTACTTCATTTGAATTAATTACGTTCATCAAGCAATTGAACGAGGGAATTTCTTTTTCCGGGAAATCCTTAAGACAAAAGACCAACTTTTCTGTTGGATCTGCCTTTAACCCAAATGTGCGTCACCTTGATCGGGCAGTTGCAAGATTAGAGAAAAAAATCGAAGCAGGAGCGGATTATTTCATAAGCCAGCCTGTATTCAACCCGTATCAAATGGAAGAAGTGGCAGGGGCTACGAAGCATATTGAACATCCGATTTATCTAGGCCTCATGCCTTTAACTAGTGATAGAAATGCAGAATTCCTTCATAATGAAGTACCAGGAATTAAGCTATCAGATGAAGTCCGAGAGCGTATGGCTGCTTGTAAGGGTGACCCTAAAGCGTCGAAACGGGAAGGACTTGCGATCGCCAAAGAACTTATTGATGTAGCGTATGATTTATTCAATGGCATCTATCTCATAACGCCATTTATGCGTTATGATTTAACGGTAGAACTAGCAAACTATATCCACGCTAAACAACAAGATCAGCCTGAAAGGAAGGTTTTCAATGGTTAATCAACTACTTGAACAACAATTGAAGAAAAAAATTCTTATTTTCGATGGAGCCATGGGAACCATGCTTCAGGCCGCTAACCTTACCCCAGAGGATTTTGGTGGGGAAGATTATGATGGCTGCAATGAATATTTGAATATAACAAGACCTGATGTGGTGGAGTGGATTCATAGAAGTTATTTGGAAGCTGATGCCGATGTTATTGAAACGAACACATTCGGTGCAACAGAAGTTGTGTTAGACGAATACAATTTGGGTCACAAAAGCTATGAACTCAATCGCATTGCAGCTGAAATTGCAGGACGTGTTCGTGCCGAATTTTCAACGTCAGAATGGCCACGTTTTGTAGCAGGTGCGATGGGACCAACGACCAAAACGCTAAGTGTAACAGGTGGGATTAGTTTTTCTGACCTCATTGACAATTACAAGGTCCAGGCTAAGGGACTTATTGACGGTGGCGTTGATTTCCTTTTACTAGAAACTAGCCAAGATATGCGGAATGTGAAAGCTGCCTTTTTGGGGATTCAGCAAGCTTTCGATGAAGTTGGAAGAGAACTCCCTTTGATGGTTTCGGGAACGATAGAACCAATGGGAACTACACTTGCTGGACAAAATATTGAGTCCTTTTATTTATCTTTAGAACATATGAAGCCTTTTGCGGTTGGATTAAATTGTGCGACAGGTCCAGAGTTTATGAGAGATCACGTACGTTCCCTATCGGACTTGGCAACAACAGGAGTGAGTTGCTATCCGAATGCCGGCCTTCCTGATGAAGAAGGGAATTACCATGAAACCCCTGATTCTTTATCCAAAAAATTAGCTGGTTTTGCTGATAAAGGCTGGCTAAATGTGACGGGGGGATGCTGCGGTACAACACCAGATCATATAAAAATGATAGCTGAGGTCATGAAAGATAAAAAACCTAGAGAAATCCCGGCCAAAACGCATGGCCATGCCGTCAGTGGAATTGAGCCTCTTTTGTATGATGATACAATGCGTCCACTTATGGTTGGGGAACGAACAAACGTCATTGGATCAAGAAAATTTAAGCGTCTAATTGCAGAAGAGAAATATGAAGAAGCAGCAGAAATTGCCCGTGCTCAGGTCAAAAATGGTGCTCATGTCATTGATGTCTGCTTAGCCGACCCTGACCGTGAAGAAATAGAAGATATGGAAAAATTTATCCAACAAGTAGTCAACAAAGTCAAGGTACCTCTTGTAATTGACTCAACCGATGACGAGGTGATTGAGCGGGCTTTAACCTACTCTCAAGGAAAGGCCATTATTAACTCCATCAACCTTGAAGATGGAGAAGAGCGTTTCGAAAGAATAGCGAAACTTGTTCATAAATACGGTGCGGCAGTGGTTGTCGGAACTATTGATGAAAAAGGGATGGCCCTGACTCGTGAGAAAAAACTAGCAGTTGCGGAACGTTCCTATCAACTTCTTGTTGAAAAATATGGCCTGCAACCAGAGAATCTTATTTTTGATCCCCTCGTATTCCCGGTTGGAACGGGTGATAAGCAATATATAGGTGCTGCCCAAGAGACGATTGAAGGCATCCGTCTGATTAAAGAGCGATTTCCAGAATGCTTAACTATTCTTGGAATTAGTAATGTTTCCTTTGGTTTACCACCAGTAGGGCGCGAGGTTTTAAATTCTGTTTTCCTTTATCTTTGTACCCAAGCAGGTCTTGATTATGCCCTAGTGAACACCGAGAAGTTGGAGCGCTATTCCTCCATTCCTAAAGAAGAA
This sequence comes from Bacillaceae bacterium S4-13-56, assembly GCA_040191315.1. Taxonomy (NCBI): domain Bacteria; kingdom Bacillati; phylum Bacillota; class Bacilli; order Caryophanales; family Bacillaceae; species Bacillaceae bacterium S4-13-56. The sequence goes on from JAWJLM010000035.1 coordinate 38,839, forward strand.
ATCGAAATGGCTGAAGATCTTTTGTTAAGAACTTCAGACCAAACGTTAGCTGATTTTACGGCCTTTTATCGTGGCAAAAAGAAGGAGAGTAAGAAGCCTTCCGCAAACATGACATTAGAGGAACGTTTATCAACCTATATTTTGGAAGGAACAAAAGAAGGCCTCCTTCCCGACCTTGAATTAGCGCTAGAAAAATATGAGAATCCATTGGATATTATTAATGGACCATTAATGGAAGGGATGGCTGAAGTTGGGCGTCTTTTCAATGATAACCAACTGATTGTTGCGGAGGTCCTGCAAAGTGCTGAAGTAATGAAGGCATCAGTAGCATTCCTTGAGCCACACATGGAAAAGAAGGATGAGAATTCAAATTCAGGTAAAGGGAAGATTATTCTAGCCACTGTTAAGGGGGATGTTCATGATATCGGGAAGAACCTAGTGGAGATCATACTTGGAAATAACGGGTTCCAGGTTGTTGACTTGGGCATTAAGGTCACTCCAGCGGAACTCATTGAAGTTGTTAAACGAGAAAAACCAGATATCATTGGATTGTCTGGTCTTTTAGTAAAATCTGCGCAGCAAATGGTATTGACTGCCCAGGATTTAAAACAATCGGATATCTCCATTCCTATTTTAGTGGGTGGTGCTGCGCTTTCTCGTCGCTTTACAGAAGTGAAAATTTCTCCGGAGTACGAGGGTCCAGTTTTATATGCAAAAGATGCTATGAATGGATTAACTTTAGCGAACCGGTTGCGAGATGAAAAGGAAAAAGTAAAGATTTTGCAGGAGCTTGAAGAACGGAAGGAAAAAAGAGAGAAACAATTAGCTGAAGCAGCCGCTTTAGACAAAGGTACTCCAGTTTTGACAAATGTTCGCTCAAATGTTTCCAAGGATGGACCTATTTATGTTCCTCGAGATTTGGAACGTCATATTTTAAAAGATTTTAAAGTGTCTCATGTTGAGCCATATATTAATCAACAAATGCTGTTAGGACACCATCTAGGGCTTAAAGGGAAGGTGAAGCAGTTAATAGCTGACCGAGACCCTAAAGCTTTAGATTTAAAAGATAAAATTGATACACTTTTATATAGGGCAAAACATGAAGGTCTTATTCAGCCTTCCGGAGTCTATCAGTTTTTCCCAGCCCAATCGGATGGTGACCAAGTAATAGTCTATGATCCTTCTGATCAAAAGACAGTTATACAGGTATTTTCTTTTCCTCGTCAGGAAAAAGAGCCTTATCTCTGCTTAGCAGATTATCTGAAATCCGTTGATAGTGGAGAAATGGATTATGTGGGATTTTTTGCGGTAACTGCAGGGAAACAAATTAGAGAGCGTGCTCAAGAGTTAAAGGAACAAGGAGAGTTCTTTGAAAGTCATGCTTTACAAGCTTTGGCATTAGAAACGGCAGAAGGATTCGCTGAGCGTATGCATCAATTGATTCGGGATCAATGGGGGTTTCCGGACCCAGTAGACTTTTCCATGGAAGATCGATTTGCTGCCAAGTATCAAGGGCAACGTTTCTCCTTTGGATACCCTGCCTGCCCCAATTTAGAGGATCAAGAAAAGTTGTTTAGTCTAATCAAACCAGAGGATATTGGGATTCATTTAACGGATGGATTTATGATGGAGCCTGAGGCATCTGTCACTGCAATTGTATTTGCACATCCAGAAGCTAGGTATTTTAATGTGATGTAGATTTGTAGATTTGTTGGTTGGCCCCCGCCTAGTGCGGGGTTTTATTCTATTAAAAGGTAAATTGCTGCCTGCTGCGCATAAACTTGAATATTTGCTCATTAAGGGACAAGGCCAAGCATAGATGGGATTTGTTGAGCATAGTGTCTCAAAACCCGAGCATAAAAAGTTAATAGTTGCGCATAAAATTCTTTAAAAGTGAGCATAAAAAGTAAACTTTGCGCATTGAGGCTTCAATTGAGCATACAGAATGAAACATGAGCATTGGCTCAAAAAAACTGAGCATAAAACCAATAAATTTGAGCATAACACCCATGATTTCCGCGCATAAACAATTATTTTGTAGCATAAGACCTTAAAAATGAGCATAAACAGGTAATTTTGAGCATTATATTCATCCAGCATCACTCATCCAGCATCACTCATCATTCCCACAACTTAACCAAACCGCGGCTTACTCTGTTACTTAGATTTGGGTGCAACTATCTAAGGATAGGAACTACCCAACCTATAAATCTTCTTAACTCCAATCCTTTTATTCATAATTTTTGTTGTCTTTTGTCGGAGTATGTTGAAAGTGTGGTAGATTTCATTTAGTATAAGATGTATATAAAGACATTTGTAGGATGATAAAGGCAAACTATTTGAAAGAATAGGACGCAAAGCGCAGGGTCTAAGGGGGAGGAATCCTCTATGATCGCCTGGTTACCAAGCAAAAAATGGGGCGCAGTTTAAGGGCTATTCCTATTTTGTTTGGAATGGCTTTTTTTAACAGATAGGAAAGTATAAAACTTTCCTATCTGTATAAGTGCAACTAAGGCATTCGCCACAAAGGCTTGGTGAATGCCAAGTTTTCTAATAGAAAATATATGTCTAGCTCCAGCGCCCTATCGACTGAAGTCGGTTCCCTCACGCAATTCGATTAGTCAACATCGATTCACGCTGTGAATCGTGTTTCCTATATCACTGAGTTAAGGAACCTAGGCTAATCCTGTGGGTGACCCCCACATTCAGTGGGTCTCACCTTCTTCCGTTGATGGACAAGGGCGCTTGCGCTTTTCTATTTGGGGTGTGTTGGATGGACAAAACAACGATTTTGGGTTTAATTTTAGGTTTTATCGCAATTGGAGTAGGTATGGTAATGAAAGGGGTAAGCCCTGAAGCCTTATTAAATCCAGCAGCCTTTTTAATTATCTTTGTTGGAACTGCTGCCTCCGTGCTTATCGCTTTTCCTATGAGTACGATTAAAAAAATACCGAAGCTTTTTAAAATTATTTTTACTGAAGAACAAAAATATGACTTAAATGAAATGATTCAAATGTTTTCTCAATGGGCCGACCTTGCTAGGAGAGAAGGTATTCTTGCATTAGAAACTCGAATAGACGAAATTGATGATCAGTTTTTAGCTACTGGTCTCGAGTTATCCATTGATGGACAATCTCCAGATTTTATTCGTGATGTGTTAATGGAAAAAGTAGATGCTATGGAGGAACGTCATCAACAGGGAGCCATGGTGTTTTCACAAGCTGGTACATATGCGCCTACCTTAGGGGTCTTGGGAGCGGTTGTTGGACTTGTTGCGGCTCTATCTAATTTAGAAGATGTGGAAGCTCTTGGTCATGCCATCTCTGCTGCATTCATCGCTACATTATTTGGTATCTTTTCCGGATATGTACTTTGGCACCCATTCGCGAATAAACTTCGTGAAAAATCAAAGGCTGAAGTTCTTATGAAGAACATCATGATCGAAGGGATTTTATCCATAGCGAATGGAGAATCTCCACTAGTTATTAAAGAAAAATTAAGCTCCTACTTGTCTGCTTCAGACCTTGCAAAATTGAAGGGTTTTGAAGAGGAGGGAGAGAATGCGTAAGAAAAAGAAGAAATCCCATGGGGAACATCATGTAGATGAGTCATGGCTTATTCCGTATTCAGATCTTCTGACCTTATTACTTGCTCTTTTTGTTGTCTTATTCGCAATGAGCCAAATTGATGCTCAGAAGTATGAACAGTTGAGAAGGGTATTTGAAAGTGAGTTTAGTGGAGGAAAGGGGATTTTGGAAGAAAACATTTCTCCCGTAGAACCTGATATTGAACCAACTAAGGATGAACCTGAGGAAGATGAGGAACCCAATGATTCTGAGTTAGAATTAAATCAGCTTCAGGCTCTTCAAAAACAAATAAATGAAAGAATAGAAAAAAATAATCTAGCTGATGCAATTGGAACAAAATTAACAGATGAAGGCTTATTTATTTCTATTTTTAATGATCTGTCGTTTGATCCGGGAAGTGCTGAGGTTAACCCAAAGGGCCATGAAATAGCCAGAGATCTGTCGGATTTTCTCATTTTGGATCCTCCCCACGAAATTATGATTAGCGGGCATACAGATGATCGACCTATCCATAATGCGGAGTTCGCATCGAATTGGGATTTAAGTGTGATGCGAGCTGTTAATTTTATGAGGATTTTACTAGAGAATGAAAAATTAGATCCTGAGCGTTTCAGTGCCAAAGGATATGGAGAATTTAAACCCATTGCACCAAATAATTCAGTTGAGAATAGAGCTAAAAATCGAAGAGTGGAAGTTTTAATCCTTCCTAATTTTGAAATAGAAACTAATCAAAAGGAATAAAGGTGGTTATCTCAGCATGAAATTCATGAACCTCTATCATAAGAGAAGATATCAAAAAATAAAAAAGCTTTATCCAAAATCAAATTCAGAGTTGCAGGGCGTTCTTTATATCATATCTGGAAACCAGGAGTTATATAAAAAAATACTTCCAGCTTTAGAAAACAGGAGTACATGTGCCTATGACTTATTAAACTCAGAATCGTTTTCTTCAGAAGCCACTGTTCTAGCTGAGTTAGCTATGGATATCTATAAAGGAGAGGATTCATTTCATGGGTCTGACCTTTTTCAATTAAATCAAGAAAACTTCACCTTAGCAATTAGAGCTAAAGAATATGGTTTTCAACCAGCTTTATAAAACTATTTTTTAAATGATGAAAATGAAAATTTTCGATGCAACAGCTTGGCTAGTTCCTAAATGAATTTTGAAATTAGCCAAGTTTTTCTATTCCCAGATGAGAAGATTTTCACAATGTTTTATGGTATATTATAAACGTTGACTATCAGTAAAGGAGATTAGCTAAATATGAATAAAAAGGTTGTTTGGTTTGCTGGGATAATCGTGCTAGTTGGTGCGTTGTTTTTCCTAACCAATCAAAAAGAAGATTCTGTACAGGTCTCTGATGATATTAAGGGATTAGTAAGTGACCTAACACTTGGTAAGGTCGAGGCTAATTCTGCTTCTATTGACGGTAAAAATCTTGTAGTAAATAATACGAACGATAAAAAAGTGACGTATAAGTTGCCAGAAGATGAATTTTTCGTATCCATTGCTCCTTATGTTAATAGTACTCACCCTTGAACATTCCATAGCTTGACAGGTTGTCAAGGAGAACTAGTTCAAGAAGAGTTTACTGTTGTTATTGAGGATGAAAATGGAGAAGTAGTAGTAGATGATGTTGTAACCTCTCAAGAAAATGGTTTTATGGATTTTTGGTTACCACGTGACAAAACGTATACAGTTACAATCGAATATGATGGTAAGTCCGTAGAAAAAGAAATCTCTACATTTGAAGAGGATGCAACTTGTGTAACGGACATGCAATTATCTTAAAATAAAACCGGGCGATTAGAAGCCCGGTTTTGTTATACTACCAGAATTTATACCGAGTGAACGGGCAGCCAACCATGAAGCCAGCTTTCACCAACAAGGGTGAAAAATTTAATAGTTTATTTTTATGGCAATAATACCCCCACCTTAAAGCCATAAGTGAAACGAAAGAGAAGGTGGGGAATAAGCTGGCCGAAATGTCCGATTGGTTAGGTCATACTCTTGAGTGCTAACCATCAGTGGGACGGGCACTGAATGAAGTTTCGCTTTATAATTTCTATCAAAATACTAGGATATATCATCATTAAATTAACCCCATACTTAAATATCTTTCTCCTGTATCGGGCGCAATACATACTACTTTTTTACCTGGCCCAAGTTTTTTGGCTACTTGGATGGCTGCGAAGACGGCAGCGGCTGCTGATGGACCAACGAAAATTCCTTCTTCTTTTGCAAGTCTTCGGAACATCTCTACAGCATCATCATCTGCAATTTGAATGATTTCATCATAAATAGAAGTGTTTAATATATCAGGAACAAAACCAGGGCTAGTTCCAACTAACTTATGTTTTCCAGGCTTCCCTCCAGACAATACAGGAGACCCTTTTGGCTCAACAACTGCGATATGGAGATTAGGGATTTTTTCTTTTAATGTCTCCCCTGTTCCGGTGATCGTTCCACCTGTTCCAGCTGTAGCAACGAACCCATCTAGATGGCCATCCATCTGATCAAGAATTTCTAATGCTGTTGTTGTTCGGTGGATATCTGGATTCGCCTTATTCATAAACTGCTGAAGAATAATGCTATTTGGTATCTGCTCTCTCAATTCTTCTGCACGTTTGATGGCCCCTGACATTTTTTTCTCGCTTGGAGTTAATTCGACCTGGGCCCCAAAAGCTTTTAGAAGATTAATTCTCTCTTGGGTCATATTATCAGGTAAAACCAAAATCGCTTGGTACCCTTTAGAAGCAGCAGCCACGGCAATCCCAATTCCAGTATTCCCACTAGTCGGTTCAATTATAGTAGCTCCAGGGTGAATGATTCCTTGTTTTTCGGCCTGATCGATCATATTAATTGCCGCACGGTCTTTCACGCTTTTAGTGGGATTAAACATTTCGAGTTTCACAAAGACTTCTGCAACTCCATCAGGGACAACCTTATTTAAACGAACAACGGGAGTATTTCCAATTAAATCGGTTATTTTGTTAACAACTTTCAATAGCTACCCAACCTTTCCCTTTTATATGTGATTAGGGTATCTTATTTTATCTAAGATGTCACGTAAGAAATTTCTGGGAGGAAATGAAGTGTTAATTCTTATCTTATTCCACTTATGTGCCCTTTCTCTTTTGTATATTTCCTCTTAAAAATGAAGAGGATGAGTAATGACAGCATAGAAAGGGAGGCTTTGTCATGTGGAATGCGCTTTTATGGGGAACGATTGCCGGTTCTGCAACGATGTTAGGGGCACTGGTCGTATTAAAATATTCTATACCCAAGAAAATAATTGGATATATCATGGCTCTTGGTACAGGCGCATTAATTGGAGCAACTTCCTATGAGCTACTTGAAGACGCAGTGAGTAGGAGCGGTTTTTTTCAAATAGCTATTGGATTTTTAGGAGGATCACTCATTTTTACTTTTTTAGATATAGTCATTTCTAGAAAGGGTGGCCATAAACGTAAGCATAGTAACCGTGATGAATTCGTGGAAGAAAACTCGGAAGAAACGTCAAATGTTGGTGTTTTTATTGGTTCTGTGATGGACACTTTGCCTGAATCAGCCATGATAGGGATGAGCTTAGTTGGTGGAAAGTCAGTGAGCATAGCTCTGGTCGTCTCTATTTTTATTAGTAATATTCCAGAGGGAATATCAAGTACCGCTGGATTAAAGAAGTCGGGGTATTCTAATAAAAAAATAATTGTGATGTGGGCACTAGTTCTCTTTTTTTCAGCTTTGAGTTCCTTGGCGGGAGCAATGTTATTGGATTCTGCTTCTGACACCATTAAGGCAATGGTAAGCTCTTTTACCGCAGGTGCCATTATTTCCATGATTGCCTCCACTATGATGCCGGAAGCTTTTAAAGATGGTGGGCCTATCGTAGGGTTTATAACTTGTGTGGGAGTTTTTACTTCACTTGTTCTCCATCATTCGTAATTTTTTTGTCTATTGATACCATGAAGTGGACATAGTGATAACTAGATAGATATTTTATTGGAGTGATTGGATGAATGAATTACTTGTTATCACATCACTTGTGTTCATGTTTATAACATATAAACTTGGAGTCCGTCATGGCAAACGAAAAAATATTTGGCAGAAAACGCCTGTTCAGTCTGCTATTCGTGGAACTGATCAAACCGTGACAAAGACGCCACCCAGAAACCGTGAATCCCTTTCTCAAAACAGATCCCAGGTATCTATTTATCCAAGAAGGTCAGTTTCTCTTCACCGTTTTGAGAAAGATGTTATTGAACTGACGAATATGGAACGAAAAAGATATGGATTACATCCCTTACAGATAGATCCTCGTCTTGTGAAAGTGGCACGTATGAAATCAATGGACATGGGGAAGAAAAATTACTTCTCTCATACATCACCAACCTATGGGTCTCCTTTTAACATGATAATGGATCAAGGAATTTACTTTTCTGTTGCTGCAGAAAATATTGCTGTTGGACATGTCAGTCCGGAACAAGTAGTTAGAGGTTGGATGAACAGTCCAGGACATCGGAAAAATATCTTGAATCATATGGTTACTCACATTGGGGTTGGGTTCGAGAGAGAGGGGAACCATTGGACACAGTTGTTTATAAGAAAATAAAAAAGGTGGGATTCACTCTAAGCCACCCCTTTAGTGAGGGGTATGGCGGTTGAACCCCACCTTTACTTAGCAGATAGAAAAGTATAAAACTTTCCTATCTGCATAAGTGCAACTAAGGCATTCGCCACAAAGGCTTGGCGAATGCCAAGTTTTCTAACAAGATAAGAAAGCATAAAATTTGTCTAGCTCCAGCGCCCTTGCGCATTTCTAATTTATTCTACTATATCAACGGACTCACCAATGCCAGGAGAGGTTGGGACAATGTTAATCCACGTTTTCCCCTTTACAAACGGAACGACTTTATTATCTTTAAATGGAATAATACGCCCATCTAAGTTTTTCCAAGAAATCTCTTGCAAGATTCCTCGTTGGAGAAGATAAGCCTTTCCGCCTACTTCTAAATCTAAAGCACGTCTACCATAATCGTCGATGATTCTGTGTGGAGCTTCTACAATAAAGATATTATCTAGCTCAATTGGTATTTTCATTTCTAAGTCTACCGTTTGGACACCATCACTATAACGAATATATTTTTGTGAGGATTCATCATACTCATATTTCACAGTATTGGTCGAACCATAATGAACAGTAATATGGGAAACCTGCTGCCCATCTAATTCATCGGCTTGTTTGCTACTTAAGAAGCTGTTTGGTTTCACGGTTTCAGTTAGAGAATAACCATTCATCTCGGCTCCTTTTTTAATATTTTCATACGTGATGTACGAGTTATGTGGAGCTTTTCGAGAACTTGATCTTTTGAACAAGATTCCATCATACTGAATTCCATTGATATGGTCTGTCACTTTATCATCAAATAACATCTGTTTGGCTAAAGGACTGTATCCATGGGCTACGTAAAAAGAATGGTAACCATTGTTAAGATCAATGAAATAATCGCGTGAGCTTCTCACTGGGCCTACAACTTCTGGTAGTTCACTTTGGAATAAGGCTAGAAATCTGGTGACATTGCCTTCAGCGAGGACTTCATATACAATATCTGCTTTATGAAGACCAGATTGTGGGCGTGCTTTAGGATGATTGTTAACCATAACGGCGAAGACTCTTTGATCACTTGGCTCATCTATTGCTTCTCCAGTTAATGGGTATACATAGGTCGATGTTTCTTTAGCAATAGGTGTCACTGTTCGTTCCTCTAATGGAGTTGATTTTTTAGTGACGGTTTCCTCAGAAGTACTACAACCTATTAACAAAATAATCAGTAACAAAAATGATGCCAGCCATGTTGCTTTCTTCATCTGTATTCACAGCCTCTCTATATACTAGTCTATGAATAGTTTAGCTCATTTTTAATAGAAATTATATTCTTTCTTCTATAAAATTAGTTTTAACATTTTGGTGTTGTCCTATACTTCTTGGTGAACCTCTCTAACTAAATCAATAGATTTTGATGGAGCATCCCTTAAAAGAGATATTTCCTGCTTGTTCATCATGGATGCTTTTTGCTACACTACGGGCAAGATCTATCATGCTGATCTGTCAGCTAGTTATAATATAGCAGCTCGTTATTTTATTGGGGCATATCAAAAATCCATGTCTGAAAATTCATGGTTGTCCTTGCAGGCAAAAGTTTCTGTAGCGGCAAAAAGAACATTACAAACTTTATCTTCGTTAATTAGTCTTCATCAGGCAATGAAGTCACCGAAGATGGCTTAATCGTGCTTGTTTTGTAT
>JAWJLM010000036.1 GCA_040191315.1 Bacillaceae bacterium S4-13-56
GTTTCTGTAGCGGCAAAAAGAACATTACAAACTTTATCTTCGTTAATTAGTCTTCATCAGGCAATGAAGTCACCGAAGATGGCTTAATCGTGCTTGTTTTGTATTCAAAATAAGGGATGCTCCATCAAATTGTGTAAGTAATTAGTTGGAGAGGTTCACTATAGTCTTTTATAAAGAGTGCTCTTCCTTTATAATAAGGTTAACAGAAACGAAGGGGTCGGATAATGTGAGAAAAAAAGTGTCCTTATTGCTGATCATTTTTGGAATTGGTTTTTTAGCCTATGGGGGATATGGAATTTGGAATTCCAAACAGGCTGAACAGGAAACCTTGAAGGAAGCGAAAGTGGCAATTACTGAAAAAAGATTAACCGGATATGATATAGCTTCAGCAGAAGAGTTTAAGCCCACCTTTGGAGAAGCAGTCGGTATTTTATCATTGCCAGATATAGATGCTGAGCTTCCAATAGTGGAAGGCACAGATGAAGATGATCTTGCAAAAGGAGTAGGCCATTATAGTACCTCTGCCTATCCTGGTGAAAAAGACCAAATTGTTCTGTCAGGCCATCGTGACACAGTTTTCCGAAGGCTTGGAGATTTAGAAATCGGAGACATTATTACGATTGAGCTACCTTATGGAAAATTTGATTACAAAATTGAAAGTACGGACATCGTAGAAGCTGATGATCGGACGGTCATACGCCCAACGGCTCCAGATGAAATATTAACCGTAACAACATGTTACCCATTCAATTTTGTTGGTAATGCCCCGCAACGATATATTATTTATGCCGTTCCAGTTTCTTGAACACGAAAAAGCTCGCCTATTGGTGAGCTTTTTGTTTACAAGATAAGAAATCATTATGGCTCGCTTCGCGG